>JAIYAI010000176.1 GCA_027489135.1 Acetobacteraceae bacterium | reverse complement strand
ACGGTCACCGGGAAGGTCTCCGCGACGAAGGGGCCCTTGGCGAGCTCCTCCCCGGGCGCGACGGTGACGGCGTAGGTGCGGGCGCGGATGCTGTCGGGGTCGGTGTAGGACTGGCCGGTGCGGAGATCGAATTCCCAGCCATGCCAGCTGCACTGCACGAACTCCCGCGGGCGCGACAGGTCGTAGGTGCCGGGCTCCTTGGACGACAGCCGCCCCACCAGCAGCCCCGCGCAGAGCGAGCCGCCTTCGTGCGGGCAACGATCCGTCAGCGCGAAGTATTCCCCGTTCACGTGGAACAGCGCGATCTGCCGGCCGCGCACCTCGACCAGCTTGCTGCCGTTCTCGGGGATGTCGCCGACCTTGGCGACCACGTGACGAGCCATCTTCGTTCCTCCGCGCGCCGGATGGTGCGGTCGGGTCCACCCTCCGTCAACGGCGTGCCTATTCGGGCTTGATGTTCGCGTCCCGGATCACCTTGCCCCAGCGCGCCCGCTCGGTGCGGATCAGGTCGTCGAGCTGCTGCGGCGTGCCGCCCATCACCCGCGCGCCGAGCCCGTCCATGCGCGCCCGGGCCGTGGCGCCGTTCAGAGTCTCGTTCGTCGCTGCGTTCAGCGTCGCGACCACGGCGGGCGGCATGCCCTTCGGCCCGAGCAGCCCGAACCAGCCCTCGATCGTCGCCTCCGCGAAGCCGCTCTCGGCCATCGTCGGTACGGCGGGGACCAGCGGGCTGCGCGCCTCGGAGGTCACGGCGAGCCCGCGCAGCTCCCCGCGCTGGATCACGGGCGCCATCAGGGCCAGGTTCTCGAACATCATCGGCACGCGGCCGGTCATCAGGTCGGCGCGCACCGTGCCGCTGCCGCGATAGGGCACGTGCACGATGTCGATGCCCGCCAGCCGCTTGAACAGCTCGCCCGAGAGATGCTGCGCCGTGCCCATGCCGGTGGAGGCGAAGCTGAGCGTCCCCGGCTTCTCCTTCGCCAGCGCCACAAGCTCCGCGATCGTCGTCACGTTCAGCCCGGGATGCACGACCAGCGCATAGGCCGTCGCGGCGATGCGGGCGATCGGGGTGAAATCGTCGTTCGGGTCGAAGGGGAGGTTGGGGTAGAGGTCCTTCAGCACGCCATGGCCGGAGGAGACGAAGACCAGCGTGTAGCCATCGGGCGCCGCCTTCTGCACGTATTCCGTGCCGATGATCCCGCTGGCGCCGGAGCGGTTATCCACCACCACCTGGCGGCCGAGGCGCTCGGACAGGCCCTCCGCCACCATCCGGCCGAGCACGTCGGTGGTGCCGCCCGGCGGATAGGGCACGACCATGCGGATCGGCTGGGTCGGGGTCCAGGATTGCGCCCGGGCGGGCGCGGCAAGCAGCGCGCCCGCAGCCCCCAGCAACGTACGCCGCCTCATGAGAGCGACGCCACGGTCTGGATCATCTGCTCCTTCGTCGCCGCCGGCCCGGCCTCGGCCAGCCGGCCCTCGGCCTCGCCCTTCATCGAGCAGCGCAGCATGTGCCGCGGCTGGGTCTGGTCGAAATCCGGCAGCGCGACATGGCAGGTGCAGCGGTTGTCCCACAGCACGATATCTCCGACCCGCCAGCGATGGCGGAAGACGAATTCCGGGCTGGTCGCGTGCTGGTTCAGGAAGCCGAGCAGCGCCTGGCTCTCGTCCTCCGTCAGGCCGAGGATGTGGGAGACACGCTCACCGGCCAGCAGGGATTTCCGCCCCGTCTCCGGATGCACGCGGACCATCGGGTGAACGACGGGCGGGTTGCGCCGGCGCATGTCGGCGACCAGCGCGGGGTCGCGCTGGTTCAGGCCGCGCACCAGCGTCACGTCGTGCACCGCCTCCATGTCGGCGATGATGGCCTGCATCTTCGGGCTCAGCGTCTCGTAGGCCATGGTCAGGTTGGCCCACATCGTGTCGCCGCCGACCGCCGGCTTCTCCTTGCACAGAAGTGCGGCCGCCTTGGCCGGGCGCAGGGAATATGAGAGGTCGGTGTGCCAGTTTCGGCCCGTGTTGCGGGTCTGGCTCGGGCGGCCGGCGCGCGGCTTGTTGGAGACCACCAGGATTTCCCGGTTGCCCTCCAGCAGCGTCTCCGGCGCCTGGCTCTCATGCGTGTCGAGCTCGCCGAAATTCCGGCTGAAGGCGATGTGCTGCTCCGGCGTCAGGTGGGCGTTGCCGGGGAAGACGAGGACGACGTGCTTCAGCCAGGCGTCGTAGACGCGGCGGCGCGTCAGGTCGTCGAGTGGCTTCGTCAGGTCGAGGCCGGTGACCTCCGCCCCCATGGCGTAGCCGAGCGGGGTGATCTGCAGGTCGTGCATGGCGTTCCTCCGGGCTTGCTTGACCGGAAGGCTAGCCCTGGGGCGCCAAACGGGGAACACCCCTGGCCCGCTCGTCGTTCACGCCGGCGAGGAGGTTATTCCGCGGCTGCCTGGGTCTCGGCCGGACGCCCATATCCGAAGTTCTCGGAAAGAAACCACTCGCGGGCATAGATGCGTTCGAGTTCTGCCGGCCGCAGCCAGGACCGCGTCACCACTGGCGGCGACTCATTCGACCGCGTACCGGAGGTCAGCCAGGCCAGCGCGCCCTCCTGGTCCTTGACTGCATGAGCGAAGAGCCCGGGGGCGATGAACAGCCGCTGGAGATCGGCGGAAAGGCGCTCATTCAGCAGGACGTGGTCGACAATCTTCTCGCGCGCATACAGTTCACGCACCTCATCGACCGTCTTGCATGCCTCGCACTTCTCGCGACCGTCCACCATGGCGAGGCGCAGGTAGCGGTATGTCCAGAAGCCAAACAGCGGCGCAACAGCATTGAACTTGCGCCCGCCCGTGAGACGCGCCTGCTCCGGATCCAGCATGGTGTCCAGCCACTGATGGAAGCGCTCCGGATCCTGGTCGGCGTCCAGCAGGTGGGCGCGGTCCTTTCGTTCGAGGCGGCTGCGGATGCCGCCCTCGCCGGTGCGGGCGTAGTTATAGAGGGAGACATAGAGCGACGCGGGATCACGGACCGAAATGATGTACGGCTTGCCCTGGGCGGGCGTATTCCGGAGGCCCGGCTTCCCGTCGCGCCGGCGCTTGCCGCCCTCGCTCATCACCCGGGCGTGCTTTTCCCCCCGCAGTTTGGGCTCGCTGCAGAACTTGTTGAGGAACTCCTCGACATAGGTCGATCCGGCCTTCGGATTGCCCAGGAAGACGAAGCTTTCGTACTCGATCATGCGCCTGACCCCGCGATCCCGCAGTGTGGACGAATAGTAGGTGCGCCTCGACCTCGTCCAGCCTTGCCGCCCGTGCGGATGGTTTGCCGCCGGCGTCGCAGCCCCTATCCTCGGGCGGCCCGCGCCGTCTCGGCGTCGGCCCCAGGCCATCTGCGCCAGGCCATCCGGGCCGGGCCGGGCCGGCGCCAGGACAGGGACGGCAGGCCGAAGCCATGGCGGAGCAGCGGGATACGACCGATGCGGCGCAGCGCCGGACCGAACGGCTGGACCTGCTCGGTTCCCTCGCCCGGCCGGTGCAGCACGAGATCAACAACCTTCTCACCGTCATATACGCCAACCTCGACCTGCTGAAGCGCCGCATGTCGGACGCGGCGCCGTTGCGCCAGATCGGTCGTGTGGAGGAGGCCGCGCGCCGGTTCGAGGCGACGTCGCGCGCCATCCTCGCCCTCTCCCGCCGCCCCGTGCCGGGGGAGGCGGTGGTCTCCCCGGGCGCGGCGCTCGAGGCGCTGCAGCCCCTGCTCGGCGTGCTGATGCCAGCGCCGGGGACGCTGTCCGTCACCATCGCGGCGGGAATCCCGCCTTGCCGCTTCGACCAGGCGCTGTTCGATGGCGCCCTGGTCGGCCTCGCCCGTGCCGCCGGCGCCGCGCGGGTCCCGCTTCGCCTCGCCGTGTCGGAGGCGCTGGGCGTGGCGGTGCTGGAGGCGCGGACGGAGGCAGAGGTCGGGGACGCCGCGGCCGCGCTGGCCCGCCTGGCGGCCGAGGCCGGCGGGCGTCTGGCGGCCGAGCCTGGCCTGCTGCGCCTGACCCTGCCCGTCGCGCCGCCCGGCTAGTGGCCTGCCCGCGAAGGGAGCGGATCAGCAGGCCACGGAAGACGTGGGCCGGTGTCCCGAGGACAAAGTCTACAGGACTTCGGGATCGCGACAGCGGAGACAAGCCGCTCCAGATATTGCCCTGGCGTCCCGCCGGCAGGCCTCCCAGGACGAGCGAGGCCCCGTGCCGGGACACCAGCCGCCGCCCGGATCCTGGGCAGCGGGCTGCCCGGGCTGCCCGGGGCTGCGTCACCCGGCCCGTCCAGGGGACTGCTTTGCCGCTGCCCGATGCTCTGCTATCGCGCCCCGCCCGCGGCCGGGCGGCGATCCGCATTGATTGCCGACCCGGCGTGGCGCAGCATTTGCTCGGCAGGTCGATCGAGGGTGCCGCACCCATCATGCGGCGGGGCCGGAAGGCCCGGCAGGGAAGCCTACGCCGCCAAGCGGCGACACGGAGGAGAGAGAGGGGAATGCAGCCCATCAGGACTTGGCTTGCGCGCGGCGTGCTCGGCGCCGCCATGCTCGGCGGCGTGGCCGCGATGCCGGCCGCGGCGCAGCAGGCGCCCGCCGGCGCCGCCAATACCTTCGACGCGGTGCGCGCCCGTGGCACGCTGATCTGCGGCGTGAACACCGGCCTGGCCGGCTTCGCCCAGCCGGACAGCCAGGGCGTGTGGCGCGGCTTCGACGTCGACTACTGCCGTGCCTATGCCGCCGCCATCTTCGGCGACCCGAACAAGGTCCGCTTCGTCCCCACCACCGCGCAGAACCGCTTCACCGCGCTGCAGTCGGGCGAGGTGGACGTACTGTCGCGCAACACGACCTGGACGCTCTCCCGCGATACCTCGCTGGGCTTCGACTTCACGGGCACCAACTTCTTCGACGGCCAGGGCTTCATGGTGAAGGCCTCCGCCGGCGTGAAGGCGGCGAAGGAGCTGGACGGCGCCACCATCTGCGTCCAGCCCGGCACGACGACCGAGCAGAACCTGACCGACTGGGCGCGGGCCAACCGCATCCGGTTCACCCCGGTGGTGATCGAGCGGCTGGAGGAGGTGGTCTCCGCCTTCGTCGCCGGGCGGTGCGACGCCTACACCACGGACGCCTCCGGCCTCGCCGCCACGCGCTCCGCCCAGGCCCGGCCGGCCGACTACGTCATCCTGCCCGACCTGATCAGCAAGGAGCCGCTGAGCCCGCTGGTGCGCCAGGGCGATGCCCGCTTCGCCGACATCATCCGCTGGACCCACTTCCTGCTGCTGAGCGCCGAGGAATTCGGCATCACCCAGGCCAATGTCCAGCAGATGGCCCAGAGCGACACCCGGCCAGAGGTGCAGCGCATGCTGGGCCGTAACGGCGAACTCGGCCGCATGCTCGGCCTCGACAACCTCTGGGCCGTGAACGTGATCCGCGCCACCGGCAACTACGCCGAGGTCTTCGACCGCAGCCTTAAGCCGATCGGCCTGCAGCGCGGCGCCAACGGCCTCTGGAACCAGGGCGGCCTGCAGTTCTCCCCGCCCTTCCGCTGAGCCTGACGCCCGGCCCCGCGAATCCCGCGGGGCCGGTGCGGTTTTCCCCGGTATCGGACTGACCCGAGAGGCCAGGCATGTCGCAGACCACCACCGACCCCCGCCTGCTCCGCGCCCCGCCCAAGCGGCCGATCAAGCTCTCCTGGGCGGATGAGCGGGTCCGCGGCATCGTCTGGCAGGTGCTGGTCGTCGGCATCCTCGGCGGGATCATCTACTGGCTCTGGTCGAACACGGTGCACAACCTGGAAGTGCGCCGCATCGCGACCGGCTTCGGCTTCCTCTGGCGCGAGGCCGGGCTGCCGATCGCCGAGCACGTGATCGACTACAACCCGACCGACACCTATTTCCGCGCCCTCCTCGTCGGGCTGCTGAACACGCTGAAGGTGGCGGTGGTCGGCATCGTCCTGGCGACCGTCCTGGGCACGCTGATCGGCATCGCGCGGCTGTCGAAGAACTGGCTCGTGGCGAAGATCGCCGCCGCCTATGTCGAGGTGATCCGCGACCTGCCGCTGCTGCTGCAGCTGCTGTTCTGGTACGCCGTGCTGCAGGGCCTGCCCGGGCCGCGCCAGGCGATCAACCCGATGGAGGGGGTCTTCCTCTCGAACCGCGGCCTGAAGCTGCCCTGGATCGAGTGGCAGGACGCGCACACCTATGCCGTGCTCGGCTTCGTCCTCGGTGCCGTGGCGACCTTCCTCTATCGTCGGGCGGCGCGGGCGAAGCAGATGCAGGACGGCCAGCCGCGCCGGGTCTGGCCGGTGGCGCTGGGGCTGATGATCGCCCTGCCGCTGGCGATCTGGGTCGCCTTCGGCGCGCCCTGGACCCCCGACATTCCGGCGCTGCGCGGCTTCAATTTCCGCGGTGGCGTCAACATCTCGCCCGAGTTCTTCGCCCTGCTGCTGGGCCTCGTGCTCTACACTGCGGGGTTCATCGCGGAGATCGTGCGCGCCGGCATCCTGGCCGTGCCACACGGGCAGTGGGAGGCGGCGCAGGCGCTCGGCCTCCGGCCGCGGCAGGTGCTGAACCAGATCGTGCTGCCGCAGGCGCTGCGCGTGATCATCCCGCCGATGACCAGCCAGTTCCTCAACCTGACGAAGAACTCCTCGCTGGCCGTCGCCATCGGCTACCAGGACATCGTCTCGATCGCCAATACGACGTTGAACCAGACCGGCCAGGCCATCGAGGGCATCGCCATCATCATGCTGGTCTACCTGACGATCAGCCTGTCGATCAGCCTGTTCATGAACTGGTACAACGCAAAGATCGCGTTGGTGGAACGGTGAGGCGGGAGAGCGGACGATGAGCGACATCACCCTCAACAGCGCCGCCACCGTCCCCGAGGCGGCGCCGCGCAAGGCCCCGGTCAGCCAGGTCGGTATCGTCGGCTGGCTGCGGACGAACCTCTTCTCCTCCTGGCTCAGCACGGCGGTGACGCTGCTGCTGGCCTACCTGATCATCCGCTGGGCCGTCGGCTTCGTGGAATGGGCCTTCATCAACGCGATCTGGTCGGTGCCGAACAACCAGACCCAGGCCTGCCGCGACCTGAAGGGGACGGGCGCCTGCTGGGCGGTGATCACCGAGAAGCACCGCTTCATGCTCTTCGGCACCTATCCTTATGAGGAGCATTGGCGGCCCTTCCTGGTCTGCCTGCTCTTCGTCGGGCTCTACATCGTCTCCGCCATGCGCCGCTTCTGGCGCTGGGAACTGGCCCTGGTCTGGGTCGCCACGCTGACCGTCATCGGCGTCCTGATGTGGGGCGGGGTCTTCGGCCTGACCTACGTGCCGCAGGAGCGCTGGGGCGGCCTTCCCATCACCCTGATCCTGGCGACCTTCGGCCTGGCGTTTGCCTTCCCGCTGGCGATCCTGGTGGCGCTGGGCCGGCGCTCCTCCCTGCCGGCGATCAAGGCCATCTGTGTCCTCTACGTGGAACTGATCCGCGGCGTGCCGCTGATCTCCCTGCTGTTCATGGCCAGCGTGATGTTTCCGCTCTTCCTGCCGGAGGGGATGAACATCGACAAGCTGCTGCGCGCGCAGATCGCCATCATCCTCTTCGCCGCCGCCTATCTCGCCGAAGTCGTCCGGGCCGGACTTCAGGCGCTGCCGAAGGGCCAGTACGAGGCGGCGGACGCGCTCGGGCTGAGCTACTGGCAGAAGACCGGCTTCATCATCCTGCCGCAGGCGCTCCGCCTTGTAATTCCGCCGCTGGTCAACACTTTCATCGGCTTCTTCAAGGACACGTCGCTGGTGCTGATCATCGGCATCTTCGACCTGCTGACCGCGGGCAAGACCGCGATCATCGAGCCCGCCTGGCAGGGCTTCGGCGTCGAGGTCTACGTGACGATCGGCGCGATCTACTTCGTTTTCTGCTTCGCGATGTCCAAGTACAGCCAGAACCTGGAGGCGGAGCTCAACCGCCACCGCCGGCGCTGAGAGCGTGATCTGCCGAGGTGGAACCACCGAGGGCATGAATCACGCGACGAAACAAATGGTTGGAGCATGAGCCGCACGGATCATGCTCCAGAGAAGGGGCCCCGACGATGAGCGAGACCATGACGGCCGAGTATGTCGCCTCCGCGGCGCGCACCGATGCGCCGCCGGCGATCACCCTCGACAAGGTCAACAAGTGGTTCGGCGCGCTGCACGTGCTGCGGGACGTGTCGCTGCAGGTCGCGCAGGGCGAGCGCGTGGTGGTCTGCGGGCCCTCGGGTTCCGGCAAGTCCACCATGATCCGCTGCATCAACCGGCTGGAGACGCATCAGGAAGGCCGCATCATCGTCGACAACGTCGAGCTCTCGGACGACGTGCGCGCGCTGGACGCGATCCGGCGCGAGGTCGGGATGGTGTTCCAGTCCTTCAATCTCTTCCCGCACCTGACGATCCTCGAGAACTGCACCCTCGCGCCGATCTGGGTCCGCCGCATGCCGAAGGCGGAGGCCGAGGATCTCGCTATGCACTACCTCGAGGGGGTGAAGAGCCCGGAGCAGGCGAAGAAGTATCCGGGCCAGCTCTCGGGTGGCCAGCAGCAGCGCGTCGCCATCGCCCGCGCGCTCTGCATGAAGCCCCGGATCATGCTGTTCGACGAGCCGACCTCGGCGCTCGACCCCGAGATGATCAAGGAGGTGCTGGATACCATGATCGGCCTCGCCGCCGACGGCATGACCATGATCTGCGTGACGCACGAGATGGGCTTCGCCCGCACCGTCGCCGACCGGGTGGTGTTCATGGACCGCGGCGAGATCGTCGAGCTCGGCACGCCGACCGAGATGTTCGAGCGCCCGAAGACCGACCGCCTGCAAATGTTCCTCAGCCAGATCCTGCGCGGGCACTGACGGCCCGGCTCGCCATCCGGGGTCGCTACCGCGCCAGGAAGCCCATCCGGTCCGCCTCCAGGACCAGGCAGGTGAGCGCGCCGCCGAAGCACGCCCCGGTGTCGATCCCGATCCGGTGCTTCCTCACCTCCGGCTTCGGCGCCGGCGTGTGTCCGTGCACCACCACGGCCTCCAGGGCCGCGCCCTTCCAGCCGAGGAAGGGCTCCCGGATCCACAGCAGGTCGTGCGGGTCCTGCCGCTCCAGCGGGATGCCGGGGCGGATGCCGGCATGGGCGAAGAGGTAGTCGCCGGCGCGGTGGCTGAGCACCGTGCCGCGCATCAGCGCGATATGTCCGTCCGGCACCCGCCCGCGCCAGGCGGGGTCGACGAGGTCTGTGTCGTAGCTGCCCAGCGTCTCGACCCCGCCATTCTCCATCCAGAAGCGGATCTGCCGCTCGGAGGAATCCGGCGCGCAGGCCTCCAGCATCATCGCCTCGTGGTTGCCGCGCAGCAGCACCCGCGCCGCGCCCGGCAGCGCCGGCGGCTCGGCCAGCAGGTCCAGCACCAGCGCGCTGTCGAGGCCGCGGTCCACGTAGTCGCCGAGATAGACCAGCGTGGTCCGCGCCTGCGGCCGTGCCGCGGCGTCCTCGCGGATCGCCGCGTGCAGCGCCTCCAGCCGGTGGATGCAGCCATGCACGTCGCCGATGGCATAGATCCGCTCGCCCGGTGGCAGCCGGCCCGGCGCAGCGTCCAGCGCCGTCACGGTCGGGTGTCTTCCCAGCAGGTCACTAGCGCTTCCTTCAGCATTCCGACGCGAAACTAGGGCCGAACGCGCCGTCGCGGAATCCCGGGTCGCCGCCAGTCCCGTGGGCGAACGATCCGCTCCCGCGCCCAGGAAGGACCAGGCCCGATCGTGCCGACCGAGGACATCACCCCGGCGCCGCGCACCCCGCCGCCGCTCGCCCCGACGCTGCCTGCCACTGCGTGGAGCGCCGAGGTCCCGAGCCTGCTGCGACCGGTCCGCCAGGCCATGGCGGCGGGGGCGGACCGCACGGCGCTGCTCCTGCCGCCGCTGCCCGCCCATGCCCGCCGCGCTGCCCGCCTGCTGCTGCAGGATGCCGCCCGGGCCGGCGACGGCACGGCGCTCGACGCCGCCTCGGGCGAGATCCTGCTGCTTGGCGTGCGGGCCGAAGCCGCGGGGCAGGCGATCCGCGGGCTGGAGATGCTGGGCCTGCCCGCCGGCACCGGCTTCGCCCTCGACCCCGGGACCGCGGCGCCGCTGCTCGACTGGGCATCGCGCGCCCGGCCGGCGACCCGCCCGGATCCGGGCCTCGTCGCCGGGCTCGCAGCGTCGCTCGCGGCCCTCGACCCCGATGCGGTCGTGGTGCGGCGCAGCGTGCTCCGCCTCGGGCCCGGCGCGGCGCCGCGGCGTGTCGGCTGCCATGCCGCAGTGTCCCGCCGCCGCCTCGCCGCCGCGCTGGGCCCGACCTTTGCCGGCGACGCCGACCTGATGGCGGAGGCCGCCGGCCTGGCCGAGGCCCGGGTCGCGGCGCTGGAAACCGGCGCCGGCCCGGCCCCGCCGATGCTGCGCCCCGGCCCGGATGGGCCGCCCTGTCCCGGCGCCGTCGCGCTGCTGCCCCTCGGCGCGGCGGCGGAGCCCGCGCGTCTGGCGGAGACCCGGGCGGGCCTCGGCGCCGCGGGATGGGCCGGGATCGGGCTCGACGGGCTCGACGCGACGGTGTTGCCGCTGCTGGACCCCACCGCCCTGCCGCGGGAGGGACCGCTGCTGCTGCGCTGGTCGCCGGCGCTCGACGGTCGTGCCGTCGCCCTGGCGCTGCGCGGCCTGGCCGATCCTGCGCGCCTCGTGCTCACCGGCTGCGCCGATGCCGATGCCATGGGCTGGGGGTTCGAGGCGGGCATCCGCCACTTCGCCGGCGCGGCGGTGGAGGCGCTCATCGAGGCCGCGCGCCGGGGCCGCCCGGCATGAACGCCGCCGGCTCCCTGCTGCCGCTGCTCGGGCGCAGTCCGCTGGCCGATTCCGCCGCGCTCTCCGCCCTGGTGCGCGATTGCGTCGCCACCGGCCTGCCGCGCCAGGTGCTGCTGGTGCGCCTCGGGCCCGTGGCGCGGCGGCTGCGTGCCGACCACCACCACCGCCTGGTGCGGGAGACCTTGGAACCCCTGTTGCGGCCAAGCCGCGCGCGGCTGTTTGCCCTGCCCAATGGCGACCTCGCCGCCGTAGGGCCGGAGCGGGGCTGGCACATGGAGACCGTGGCCCGCGACCTCGCCACCCTGCTGGGGGAGGAGGCCGCGCGCCCCGCCTGCGCCCTGCTGCGCCTTCCTGGCCAGGCCACGGCGGTGCTGGCGGCGGTGGAGGATGCGCTGGCGGTGGAGGAGACGCTGCCTGTCGCCGCCGCGCCTGCCCCGGTGCGCAGCGCGGTCGTCCGGCCGGAACCCAACCCGACGCCGGCGCCGGCCCGCCTCGCCCGCGCCGTCACCACGGCCAGCATCGCCGCCTTCCTGCGCTGCCGCCCCGTCTTCCGGCTCGACCCGGGCGAGCAGGAGCCGGTCCCGCTGGCGCAGTGGACGGAATGGCGGATCGACCTGGCCGGGCTCGCCGCCGCCGTGCTGGATGAGCCCGCCATGCCCGGGGCGGCGCCGCCCTGGCTGCGCGCGGTGCTGGAACGGCGCCTGCTCGCCGAGCTCGCGGAGCCCGAGGAGGCGATGCGGCGCGGCCCGATCGGGCTGGCGCTGGGGATCGCCGCCGTGGAGTCCGCGGAGTTCCGGCGGCTGGAGGGGATGATGGCGCCGGGCGCGCGGGCCGAGAGCATGATCGCCCTGCCGGCGGAGGCGGCGCTGGCCGACCCCCTGGGCTTCCGCGCGGCGCGGGACGTCCTGGCCGGGCGCGGCTGGCGGCTGGCGCTGGATTGCGCCGATCCCGGCGCCGCCGCGCTGCTGCCGCCGGGGCGTACGGGGCTCGGGCACACCCGGCTGCGCTTCGATGTGACGCTGGCGGCGGCCGGACTGCCGCCGGGCCTCGATCCTGGGCGGGTGGTGTTGACCGGCGTCGACCGCGGCGCGGCGCTGGGCTGGGGGATGGAAGCAGGGATCCGGCTGTTCGAGGGGCGGCTGCTGGCACGATGATGTCTGGCTTGGCGCATCGCCGGGGCCGCCGCATATGCCCCCCATCATGCCAGTCCCGACCCCCGACGCGGATGAACCCGCCATCCGCTGCGAGGCGCTGACCAAGCGCTATGGCGGGCGCGACGGCGCCGTCGCCGTCGACGGCCTGACCTTCACCCTGCCGCGTGGCGCGACCTGGGGGCTGCTGGGCGGCAACGGCGCGGGCAAGACGACGACCATCGCCATGCTGCTCGGCCTGCTGGTGCCGACATCGGGTCGGGTGGCGTGCCTCGGCCACGACATGGCCCGCGACCGCTTCCGGGCGCTGGCACGGATGAACTTCTCTTCCCCCTACATCGCCCTGCCGCAGCGCCTGACGGTGGCGGAGAACCTCCGGGTCTACGCGCATCTCTACGACGTGAAGCGGGCCGAGGCGCGCATCGCCGCGCTGGCCGCCGACCTGCAGCTGGAGGACCTGCTGCAGCGCCCGGCCGGGGAGCTTTCCGCCGGGCAGAAGACCCGCGTGGCGCTGGCCAAGGCGCTGATCAACACGCCGGACCTGCTGCTGCTCGATGAGCCGACCGCGAGCCTCGATCCCGATACCGGCGACTGGGTCCGCACCTGGCTGGAGCGCTACCGGGCCGAGAGCGGCTGCGCGATCCTGCTGGCCAGCCACAACATGGCGGAGGTGGCGCGGCTCTGCGGCCATGTGCTGATGCTGCGCAAGGGACGCGTGGTGGACGAGGGCAGCCCGGCGGCGCTGATCGAGCGGTACGGGCGTGAGGACCTGGAGCAGGTCTTCCTCGACATCGCGCGCGGCCGGGGCATTGCGGCCGGGGCTTCGCCGGCATGATGCGCGCGTCCGCACGGCGGATCTGGGGGCTGATGTACCGCCACATCGCGCTCTATCGGCGGTCCTGGCCGCGGGTGGTCGAACTCATGTACTGGCCGGTGCTGCAGATGGTCGTCTGGGGCTTCATCACGGCCTATCTGGCCGGCCTGCAGAACAACATCGCCTCCGTCGCCGCGGGCGTGCTGCTGGGCGGCGTGCTGCTGTGGGAGGTGGCGCTGCGCAGCCAGATGGGCTTCACGCTGTCCTTCCTCGAGGAGATCTGGTCGCGCAACCTGGGGCACATCTTCGTCTCGCCGATCCGGCCCACGGAAATGGTCGCGGCGCTGATGGCGCTGAGCCTGGTGCGGGTCGTCGTCTCGGTGCTGCCGGCGGTCGGTCTCGCCTGGCTGCTCTACGCCTTCGGGCTCTGGACGATGGGGCCCGTACTGGCCGCCTTCTTCGCCGCGCTGCTGGTGATGGGCTGGGCGGTGGCGCTGGGCGTCACGTCCCTGATCCTGCGCTTCGGCGCCGGGGCGGAGGCGCTGGCCTGGTCCGTGCTGTTCGGCGTGACGCCCTTCGCGGCGGTGTTCTATCCGGTCTCCGTCCTGCCGGCCTGGCTGCAGCCCGTGGCGCTGTCGCTGCCGGCAGCACATGTCTTCGAGGGCATGCGCATGGCGCTGACCGACGGACGGATCGCCTGGGACCACCTGGCCTGGGCCTTCGGGCTGGATGCGGCCTGGATGGCGGGGATGGGCTGGTTGTTCATGGCGCAGTTGCAGGCGGCGCGGGTGAAGGGCGCGCTGCTCAACATTGGGGAATAGCCTTGCGGCGTGAGCTCACGTGATCCATATCCGAAGGGTCATATGAGCCAGGAGGCCGCCGTCATGTACCCGGTCGCCGTCGACAAGGTCGCCGCCGCCATGGGCGGCCGCAAGGCGCTCGGCGCCGCCATCGCCACGGTTGGCGAACTGGCCGCGGCAGTGGAGCACGGCCTGCCGCGCGCCGTGGTGCCCGCCATGGCTGCCCAGGCGGCACCCGAAGGCAGCGACCTCCGCCAGCGCGTCGCTGCCCTCGTCGTCTCGCCGGCCACCTTCAAACGGAGCCCGCGCCTGTCGCCCGCCGCCTCCGAACGGGCCGAGAGGCTGGCCCGCGTCGTTGCGCTGGCCGGCCAGGCGCTCGGCAGCACGGCGGAGGCGCAGGCCTGGCTTGGCGCGCCGCACCCTATGCTGGGGGACCGCCCGCCGATCCAGGTCGCCGCCACCGATCTCGGCGCGCGGCAGGTGGAACGCCTGCTGCTGAACATCGAGCACGGGTTGCCGGCGTGACCCGGCCCGATCGCCGAAGGGCCGTAAGGCCCGCAGGCGTGAATCGGTCCGGCGCATACGCACCCGATCGCCGAAGGGCCGCAAGGCCCGCAGGCGTGAATCGGTCCGGCGCATACGCACCCGATCGCCGAAGGGCCGTAAGGCCCGCAGGCGTGAATCGGGGCGGCGGGCACGCAGCCGATCGCCGAAGGGCCGCAAGGCCCGCAGGCGTGAATCGGTCCGGCGCGTACGCACCCGATCGCCGAAGGGCCGCAAGGCCCGCAGGCGTGAATCGGTCCGGCGTATACGCACCCGATCGCCGAAGGGCCGCAAGGCCCGCAGGCGTGAATCGGTCCGGCCCGGCGTAGCGCGGCGTGCGGCTGTTCCGGCTGGGTACCAGCCTGCACCCGGTCTGGGACGGCGCCGGCGCAGCGCTGGTCGGTGGGCGCTGGAACCCGCCGGGGACGCCGGTGATCTATGCCGCCGGCACGCTGTCGCTCGCCATGCTGGAGCGCCTGGTGCAGCGACGGAACCTGCGCGACACGCTGCTGGTCGAGGCCGAGGCGCCCGACGACCTGCCCTTTGAGGACCTGATGGCGGCGCCGCCCCGGGGATGGGATTCGCTCGGCAGTCCGGAAGCCGCCGCGGCGGGCGGGGCCTGGGCGGCGGCGGGAAGGACGGCGCTGCTGCGCGTGCCCTCCGTGCTGGTGCCGCGGGAGGCGAACTGGGTGGTGAATCCGCGCCATCCCGATGCCGCGCGCATCACCGCGGGCAGACCGGTCGCGCTGGCCTGGGACAAGCGGTTCTTCGGCATCCCGGGGCCATAGGTCAGAACAGCAGCTCCATGCGGATCTCCGCCGTCTCCCGCCCCCATTGCGTCGCGGCGACGCGCGCCGTCACCGCGAAGCCGGCCGCCGCATAGGCGCGCGCGGCGGCGTCCAGCCCCTCCAGCGTCCAGAGGTAGATGCCCGGTGCGCGATGCGCGCGTGCCCGCGCGACGCAGGCCGACAGCCAGTCCCGCCCGAGCCCCCGCCCGCGCAGGGCCGCGTCGAGGATGAACCAGCGCAGGTGCCACAGCCCCTCCGGCGAGGGATCGCCGGCATCGAGCGCGATGGAGCCGAGCACATGCCCGTCCTCGTCCAGCGCGCAGCGGAAGAGGTCGCGCGCCGGATCGAAGCGCCCGAGAAAGCCGCCGAGTTCGGTGGCCACCTTCGTCTCGAAGAAGGCGCCGAAGCCGTGGCTTTCGGCATAGAAGCGGGCGTGCAGGGCGGCGATGCCGCCGATGACCCCGGGCGCCCAGCCCTCGACGATCGTCACGTCAGACGCGCTGATCCGCCGGGATCACCGCGCCGTCCAGCACCATCGCCTGGTTGTCGAGGAAGACCGAGCAGCCGCGCAGCGGGATGTCGAGGTGCAGCGGCGCGCGCCGCGTGCCGCCGCCCGACAGGTTCGGTCCCGTCGAGAACAGGAAATTGCCGTAGAAGCCGCGCCCGTCCTGCCCCTCGATCGCCGCCTTGTCGTACCAGGACAGCGCATCCCAGCGGGAGTTGCGCGACAGCCCCCAGCCGAGGTGGGAGACGGCGAAGACCTCCGGGTCGTCGTAGCGGTCGAGCAGGGCCTTCATCGCCTTCGCGTCGGCGCCGCCCTCGATGGCGCGGATGTAGCCGCCCTCGATGCGCAGCGAGATCGGGTCGCGGACGTATTCCTTCGTCGGGAAGACCATGTCGCCGGCATCGACGACGATGGTGCCCTCGGCCGTGCCCTCGTTGCCATAGGTGGTGATGAAGGCACCGGGCCACTGGTCCCAGTGCCCGGCCTCGTCGGTGAAGCCCCATTGCGCGTTGCCGCCGAATTCGCCGAGGCGGACGGAGAAATCGGTGCCCGTCGGCGCGGTGACGCGCATGGTCCCGGCGGCGCGGATGGCGCGGTGCGCGGCCTGCACGCGGGACTTGTCTGCCTCGTTCGGCAGCATGCGGGCCAGGATCTCCGGCGGCTCCAGCACCACGAGGGTGCGCGTGCCGTTGTCGCGGCCGAAGGCGCGGATGCGCGTGTCGTGCGCGAAGACGAGGTCGATGATCATGTCTGCCTTGGACAGCGTCGGCACGGCGCTCTCCGGCAGGTGGTTCGGATCGCCGACCTGGAGATAGGCTACATCGGCGCCCAGCTCCTCCGCCGCTTCCACGGCGAAGCGTTTGTAGCGCCCCGATCCGGCGAAGCTGTCGAGCACCACGACCTTCTCGCCGGGCCTGACCTTGCAGAGGCCGAGCACGTGGCGCCACTGGGCGGGCAGGGTCTTCGCGTCGCTCATCATGCGTCTCCTCGGATGCCGCGCAGCGCGTCGAGCTCGCGGTGGTCGGGCGGGGTGGCGTCGCTTCGGCGGCCGCCGCGCAGGACGATGCGGTCGGATTGCGGGCGCGAGAGCAGCTCGGACATCGAGCGGCCGCGGAACAGCAGCAGGTCCGCCGGCGCGCCGACGCGGATCACGCCGCGATCTGGCAGGCCCATGACGCCGGCCGGGATGCGCCCCACAGCCGTGGGCCAGGCGCCGATCTCGGCTTCCAGGTGCCCGATGCGCACGGATTCGCGGAACACCTCCAGCGCGTCGAGGTCGCCGAAGGCGTAGAAGGGGTCGCGGCAATTGTCGCTGGCCAGCGCCACGGGCACGCCGGCGGCGCGCAGCTCCCGCAGCAGGGTCACGCCCCGCCAGCGCGGCGTCCCGCCCGGGATGCGCCCCTGCAGGTACAGGTTGATCATCGGCAGGCTGACGATGTGGAGGCCGGCGTCGCGCACCAGCGCGATGGTCTCCGCCGCCACGTCCTCCGGCTGCACGGCCAGGCTGCAGCAATGCCCGCAGGTGACGCGGCCCCTGAACCGGCTGCGCAGCGCGGCGCGCGCGACCTGCGCCAGGGTGCGGGACTCCGGGTCACCGTTCTCGTCGACATGCAGGTCGAGATCGAGCCCGCGTGCGGCCGCCAAGGCGAAGAGCCGGTCGAGCCGCGCATCCATCGCTGCCGCGTCGAAATCGGGGCCGGTGCGGCGCGTCAGCCCGCCGAGGATGGCGCCCGACTCCGCGACGAGATCGGCGAGCCGCTCGCCCGCCTCGCCGTCGTAGAGTTCCAGCAGTTGCAAGGTCGCGGCCTGCACGGTGACGCGCCCGGCCCAGCGGTCGCGCAGGTCGCGGAAGACGCCGAGGGTGATGGCCGCCTGGCCCGGCACGCCGGCATCGACATGCGTGCGGATCGCGGCCGTGCCGTGGGCGAAGGCGGCGCGCAGGCCGAATTCGAAGCGGGCGGCGACGTCCTCCGCGCTCCAGTGCGCGATGGTGTCGGCGCGCGTCGCTTCCCGCGCGCGGTCCAGCGTGCCCTCCGGGTTGGCGGCGCGCGGCCAGATCTGGCCCTTATCCAGATGGGTGTGCAGATCGACGAAGCAGGGCCAGGCCTGGCCGCCATCGAGGTCGAGCGTGCCCTCTGCCGGCGCCGTGCCGGGCGGCGCGATCGCGGCGATCCGCCCGGCGTCCAGCTTCAGGTCGGCCAGCACCAGCCCCTCCGCATCGACGGGCCCGGGGGGCGGCGGGTCCAGCGTGGCGGCGGGCAGGCGGGCGTTGGCGATCCAGTCGGGCGTCATCATGCCGGTGCCATCGCGCCAGTGGGGGGCCGCGCGACGGCGGCGCGCAGCGTCTTCCGCTTGATCCACTCGCTGCCGGCGATGATGCGGAAGGCCGCGGTGCGCAGCCCCGCCGGCGCGCGGGCGAGTTCCCCATAGGTCCAGGACACGGTCTGCACCCATTCGGTGAAGCGGCGCTCGCCGGCTTCCCAGGCCGCCAGCCCCCGTGCCACGTCGCCGGTGGCCTCGACATGGTGCGCCAGCGCCAGCGCCGTGCACATCGCCATCCCCCCGCCCTGACCGAGGAAGGGTGGCTGCGCCGCGGCGGCATCGCCGACCAACGCGACCCGGCCCTTCGACCAGGCATGCACGCGCACGAGCTCGAGCCAGTCCGACTTCCCGTCCTCCGGAATGCGTTCGACGATCCAGGCGGCCTCCGGCAGCAGGCGGGACCAGAAGCCGCGGTCGAAGGGATTGCCCCAGTCGTCGCCGCGCAGGGTGGTGAGCTGCACATAGGCGTGCTCTCGCGTGCAGGGCGCGTAGAGCAGGCGCCGTGCGCCGGCCCAGTGCTCGCAGATGGCGGTGCCGCGTTCGGTCGTCAGTTCCTCCGGCAGGCGCGGGATCATCACGCGATAGGCGTGCTGGTGGACCGGCCGGCGGGACTTCAGCAGGCCGAGGCTGTCGCGCACCGCGCTGTTGATGCCGTCGGCGCCGATGACGAGGTCGGCCTCGGCGCTGCTGCCATCGGCGAAATGCAGCCGCCCGGCGGGATCGGCGCCGGTGGGGCGGCTGTCGAAGACGATCTCGCCGCCGGCGGCGACCAGGCCGTCGCGCAGCGCCTCCAGCAGGGTGCGGCGCAGCGGCACGTAGAGGCGGCCGGGGCCGGTCATCGTCTCGAGGCCGAAGAGCGTGCCGTCGGCGTTGCGCCGCTCCCGCCGCGTCAGGCGGATCGCACCGGCGATGGCGCGGTCGTAGACGCCAAGCGTCTCGAGCACGCGGAGGCCGTTCTCCCAGATGTAGATGCCGGCGCCGAGGATGCGCAGATCCGCGTCCTGCTCGTGCACCCGCACCCGCCAGCCGCGGCGCGCGAAGGCGAGGCCGGCCGCCAGCCCACCGATGCCCCCGCCCGCGATCTCCACCCGCTGTGCCATGGGCGCATCATGCGACGGTCCCGGCGCGGAGGGGGAGGGGGAGAATTCGCCCGCTGCGCCGGCTTTGCCCAAGCCATGGGCAGCCGGCGCGCGGGGTGTGGTCAGACCGGGCGGTCGCCCTTCACCGTCACGCGGTTCCCGTAGCGGCGGTTCGGCCAGTAGTCCCACATGGCGCGATGCTGGGCGCAGCGGTTGTCCCAGAAGGCGATGCTGTTCGCCTGCCAGCGGAAGCGGCACTGGAACAGCGGGTTGGCCGCGTGCTCGTAGAGGTAGGCCAGGATCCCCGCGCTCTCGTCCGCCGGGATGTCGAGGATGCGGCGGGTGAAGCCCTTGTTGACGAAGAGCGCTTTCCGGCCGGTGACGGGATGGGTACGGATCACCGGGTGCACCGCGCGCGGGTAGGTCTTCTTGTCCTGCACGCCGAAATTCGCGTAGGTGCCGCGGTAGTTGTCCTCGCCGTCATGGATGGCGCGCAGCCCTTCGAGATAGGCCTTCATGCGATCCGACAGCGCCTCGTAGGCGGCGTACATGTTGGCGAAGAGCGTATCGCCGCCATTGGGCGGGCATTCCTTGATGTAGAGGATGGAGCCGAGCGGCGGCTCCTCGTCGCAGGAGACGTCGGAATGCCAGCCCTCGCCGTTCGCGCGCGGGCTGTCCTTGTCGGCGGTGATGATCATCAGCTCGGGATGGCCAGGCTCGTGCGGCGCGGCGGGATGCAGGTGCAGCGGGCCGAACTTCCGGCCGAAGTCGAGGTGCTGCTCCTGCGTCAGGTGCTGGTCGCGGAAGAAGATCACCAGGTTCTCGGCCAGCGCGCGATGGATCTCGTCCATCTGCCGGTTCGTGGGCTTCGCCAGGTCGACGCCGCCGATCTCGGCGCCGATGATCGGCGTCAGCTTGTCGACGGTGATGGTCTCGAAGGGCTGGCCCTGCTCGGCGAGGTATTTGATGCGCGGGCCGTTGTGGCGGGCGTGCATGCTCTCTGACACGGCTTTGGTTCCTTCTGCGGGCTGGCGCTGACACGAAGCGTAGGACGTTGCGGCATGGGGCGGCAACATGGGCCGCCCTGCATCACTCCAGACGCATCCCGGCACCCCGGATGATCTTCCCCCAGGCCGCGATCTCGCTGATGGTGAAGGCCTGGAACTCCGCAGGCGTCGCGAGGCGTTCCATGGCGCCGCCCATCTGCCGGAGGCGCGCATTCACCTCCGGCATGTCGAAGATCGTCTGGTAGTCGCGGAAGATCTTGTCCACGATCTCGGGCGGCGTGGCCTTGGGCGCGTAGAGCCCGCTCCAGGTCGTGAAGTGCAGTTCCGGCAGCCCGGCCTCGATGCAGTTGGGCACGCCGGGGACGGCGGGGTGGCGTTCCGGCGCGGTCAGTGCAACGGCGTCGATCTCGCCGCGGTCGACCAGCGGCTTGGCACCGACCACGTCGATCGACATGAAGGACAGCCGCCCGTTGATCAGGTCCGGGAAGCCGGCCTGGTTGCCGCGATAGCCCACCGCCGGCACGTCGAGCCCGGCGATCGAACACAGCAGCGCGGAGGCGACGTTCGCCGGCACCGCGCCCCAGCCGTAATTGTGCTTGCCCGGCTCCGCCTTCAGCCGCGCGATCAGCGCCGACAGCGTCGGCGTGCCGAGCGACTTCGCCGCCATCACCACGAAGGGCGAATTGCCGAAACGGGTGATGGCGGCGAAGTCGGCGACGGGATCGTAGGGCAGGCTCGGCAGCAGCGACGGGTTGGCGGCGTGGGTCATGGCGCTGGTCGCCAGCAGCGTCAGCCCGTCGGGCTTCGCGCGCGCCACGGCCTGGCAGGCGAGCACGCCGTTGGCGCCGCCGCGGTTGTCGACGATGACGGGCCGACCCCAGATCACCTGAAGCTTCTCGGCGAAGACGCGGGTGGTGATGTCGACGGAACTGCCGGCGGGCAGGGAGGTCACGATCGTCACGCGGTCGCCGGGCCAACCTGCCTGGGCAGACGACAGGCGCGGCAGGGCGAGCAGGGGCGCGGCGGCGAGCAGGGTCCGGCGTGTGGTCAGGGCTTCCTCCTCTTCGTCGTTACGCCAAGGCTAGACCCGCGCACCGGACCACGCCAGGAGAGGGCATGACCGAGGCCTTCGATCTCGACCCCGCCTATCTCACGGTGAACCACGGTTCCTTCGGCGCCGTGCCGCGCAGCGTCCAGGCCGCGCAGCGCGCCTGGGCTGCGAGGATGGAGGCGCAGCCGACCCGCTTCCTGGCAACCGAGGCGCCGGATGCGCTGCGCGCCGCGGCGACGGTGCTGGCGCGCTACCTGAACACGGATCCCGAGGGCCTGGGCTTCGTCACCAACGCGACGGAGGGCTGCAACGCAGTGCTGCGCAGCCTGCGTCTTGCGCCCGACGACGAGATCCTCGTGCTGAGCCACGGCTATGGTGCGGTGCGCAAGACGGCGGGCTTCGTCGCGGCGCGTGCCGGTGCCCGCGTGGTGGAGGCGGCGCTGCCCTTCCCGCGCCCCACGGGGGAGGCGGTGCTGGACGCGCTCGCCGCCGCGCTCTCGCCCCGTACGCGCATCGCGGTGCTGGACCACATCACCTCGCCCAGCGCGCTGGTGCTGCCGGTCGCGGCGATGATCGCGCTATGCCGCGCCCACGGCGTGCCGGTGCTGGTCGACGGCGCGCATGCGCCGGGCCAGGTGCCGCTCGATCTCTTCGCGCTGGATGCGGACTGGTATACGGGGAACGCGCACAAATGGCTCTTCGCGCCGCGCGGCTGCGCCTTCCTGGCGACCGCGGCGCGGCACCGCGCGACGACGCATCCGGCTGTCATCAGCCACGGCCATGGCGACGGCTATGTCGCGGAGTTCGACTGGACCGGCACGCGCGATCCCTCGCCCTTCCTGGCGATCGAGGCTGCCATCGCCGCGCATGCCGCGCTTGGCGGTACGGCGCTGATGGCGCGCAACCGGGCGCTGGTTGCCGAGGCCGGAACGATGCTCGCCGGGCATTTCGGCACGGAAGTCGGTGCGATGCCGGCCATGCAGGGGGCGATGTCGGTGATCCGCCTGCCGCGCGCGGGCGACACCGCGGAGGCCCTGGCGCTGCGGCAGCGGCTGTTCGTGCGCGGCACCGACGTGCCGACCGTCGCCATCGACGGCGCGCTGTGGCTGCGGATCTCGGCGCAGGCCTACAACGACCGCGCAGACTACGAACGCCTTGCGGGTCTCGTCGAAACGGCGCTTGCGGCGTAACAGTCCGAAACGCCGCCCGTGGCGCCGGCGTGGTATAGGACGGGCATGATCGACGCCATGCCCCACCTGGCCGTGATCCGCTTCGGCCTTGGCCCGCGCCTGAACGAGCCGCTGCCCACGGATCCCCGCGCCTGGCTCGCCGCCCAGGTCACGACTGCCGCGCCACCGCCCGAGGGGCCGAGTGTGTCGGAGACCCTGAAGGCGCGCGACGCCGATATCCGCGACCGCGACGCGAATGGCGGTACGCCGCCGGGGCAGGCGCGCGTCGTGCCGATCATCCGCGCCGACCAGCGCGCCTGGGCGGAGCGTCGCCTGACCGCGACCCAGCCCTATCGCGAGCGGCTGGTCGATTTCTGGATGAACCACTTCACCGTCAGCGGCCGCAATGGCGGGACGCGCTTCATGATCGGCGCCTATGAGCGCGAGGCGATCCGCCCGCACCTCACCGGCCGCTTCGCCGACATGCTGGTCGCGGCCACGTTCCACCCGGCGATGCTGAACTACCTCAACGCCAATACCTCGATCGGCCCGAACAGCCCGGCCGGGCAGCGCAACCGGCGTGGGCTGAACGAGAACCTGGCGCGGGAGGTGCTGGAACTGCACACCCTCTCGCCCGCTGGCGGCTACACCCAGGGCGACGTCACGGAGTTCGCCAAGGTGCTGACCGGCTGGTCGGTCGCCGAGCGCGCCGAGCCCTTCAACACGGTCTTCCGGCCGCAGGCGCATGAGCCGGGGCAGAAGCACATCCTCGGCCGCACCTGGGATGCGGGGCAGGAGAGCGCCGAGCAGGTGCTGCGCTTCCTCGCGCAGCAGCCCGCGACGCACCGGCATCTCGCGGTGAAGCTGGCGCGGCACTTCGTCGCCGACGACCCGCCGCCCGGCGCGGTGCGCCGCATCGAAGGGGCGCTGCGCGACACCGACGGCGACCTCGGCGCCGTCGCCGCGATGCTGCCGACGCTGGAGGAAGCCTGGGCGGCGCCGCTGTCGAAGCTCAGGCCGCCGAAGGACTGGGTGCTTGCGGTCTGCCGCGCCATGGCCCTGCCGCCGGAGCGGGCCGAGGCGGCGATCGGCGGCATGGCGAGCCTCGGCCAGCCGCTGTGGTCGCCGCCGCAGCCCAATGGCTGGCCTGACACGGCAGAAGGCTGGGCGGCGCCGGAGGGCCTGATGCGCCGCGTCGACTGGGCCAACACCGTCTCCGCCCGTGGCCAGCAGCTCGACGTGCGGGTCGTCGCCGATGCCGCGCTCGGCCCGCTCCTGCGCGCCGAGACCGTCACCGCCGTCATGCGCGCCGGATCGGTGCGCGAGGCGCTGACCCTGACGTTCCTCTCCCCGGAGTTCATGCGCCGATGATGGAGACCTGCGAAGGGCCGCGCGCGTCGCGCCGCGGCTTCCTGCTCGGCCTCGCCGCGACGCTCGCGGTCGGGCCGACACGCCTCGCTTTCGCACGGACCGAGGGCGATGCGCGGCTGGTCGTCGTGATCCTGCGCGGCGCGCTGGACGGGCTCTACGCCGTGCAGGCCTATGGCGACCCGGCCTTCGCCGGGCTGCGCGGCGTGCTGGCGCTGCCGGAGCCGGGCCAGGAGAACGGCCTGCTCGACCTCGGCGGCCGCTTCGGGCTGCATCCCGCCATGCCGTCGTTGCACGGGCTCTATGCGGCGAACGAGGCGCTGGTGCTGCACGCCGTTGCCGGCAACTACCGCACCCGCAGCCATTTCGACGCGCAGGACCTGCTGGAGAGCGGCGCCGGCCAGCGGATGACCTCGGGCTGGCTGAACCGCGCGTTGGCCGCCGTGCCGAACCCGGAACAGGCGCGCATGGGCCTTGCGGTCGGCCTTGGCCTGCCGCTGCTGCTCCAGGGGCCGACGCCGGTCGGCGCCTATGCCCCGCCGGGGCTCGAGCGGCCGGCACCGGACCTCGTCTATCGCGTCGCCGCGCTGCAGGCGCCGGACCCCGTGCTGGGCCCCGCCTTCGCGGAGGGCATGCGCGCCCGCGGCTTCGTCGCGGAGACCCTGGGCCCACCTGGCGCCCCTGACCGGGACCAGCTGAACTTCCCGCGCCTGGCGGGCTCGGCGGCGCGGCTGCTGGCGGCGCCGGACGGGCCGCGGGTCGCGGCGATGGAACTCGGCGGCTGGGACACCCATGCCGGCCAGGCAAACCGGCTGCCGCCGCTGCTGCGCAGCCTGGACGAGGGCCTGGGCGCGCTGAAGACGGGCCTCGGCGATGCCTGGGCGAAAACAGCCGTGCTGGTGGTGACGGAGTTCGGCCGGACCGTGCGCCCCAACGGCAACAACGGCACGGATCACGGCACGGGCGGCGTGGCCTTCGTGCTTGGCGGCGCCGTCGCCGGCGGGCGCGTGGTGGCGGACTGGCCCGGCCTCGGCGGCGACGGGCTGCTGGAGAACCGGGACCTCGCGCCGACGCAGCACCTGCGCGGCGTGGCGAAGGGGCTGCTGCGCGATCATCTGAAGCTGCCCGAGGCGGCGGTGATGGCGGCCTTCCCGCGCAGCGCCGAGGCGCCGGCGCTGCGCGGGATGGTGCGCGGGTAGGACGCCTATTCCGGCTTCACGCCCGCGGCGCGCAGCACCGCGACGTAGCGCTCCATCTCGCTGCGCACGAAGTTGTTCACGTCCTCGGGCGTCACCACGGCCTTCGGGATCTGCAGGCCGAGGCCCGCCATGCGGTCCTCCACGCGGGTCAACGCGCCCCGGAGCGCGGCGTTCAGCGCCATCACCGCCTCGGGCGGCGTCCGCGCCGGCGCCGCGGCGACGATCCAGATGTCCTGCTGGAAGCGCGGCAGGCCGGCCTCGACGGAGGTCGGGACGTCGGGCAGCACCGGGCTGCGCTCCGTCGCGCTGACGCCGAAGGCGCGGATGGTGCCGGCGCGGATCTGCGGCGCCGCCTCGGCCACGGAGGTGCCGACGATCTGCGCCTCCCCGGTCATCACCGCCTGCAGCGCGGGGCCGCCGCCGCGGTAGTGGACGAACTGGATGTCGACCTCCGCCGCCGCGCGGAAGACCTCGCCGGTCAGGTGCACGGTGCTGCCGGTCCCGGCTGCCGCATAGTTGAACTTCCCCGGATTGGCGCGCAGCAAGGCGAGGAGCTCACGCATGTCGCGCGCCGGCAGCGACGGGTGCCCGACCAGCACCATCGGCGCCCGGGCCAACAGGGCGAGGCCGGCGAAGTCGCGCGTCACGTCGTAGGGCATGCGCGCGACGATCGCCGGCGCGATGGCATGGGCGCTGCTGTTCACCAGGATGGTGTGGCCGTCGGGCGGCGCCTTCGCCACCGCATCCGTGCCGATCAGCCCGCCGGCGCCCCCGGTTCGGTTCTCCACCGGCATGGGCTGGCCCAGGATCTGGCCGGCGGGCTCCGCCACGAGGCGCGCCATCAGGTCGGCCAGGCCGCCGACGGCGAAGGGGCAGATGATGCGGACCGGCCGGTCCGGCCGCCAGCCCTGGGCGCTGGCGCGGCCGGCGGGAAGCGCGGGCGCGGCGAGGGCCGCGAGCAGCGCGGCGCGGCGGTGGATGCGCATGGGTGGAACCTCCCGGATGTCTTGGCCGAACGAGGTCGGCAACGGGAGTTGGCCACAGAGTCCGATCACCGCCAAGGCGCCCATGTCGGCTGAACCGCCTGGCGGCTCACCCCGCCGCCGCCCCCGGCCGTCGCCGCAGCAACTCCCATCCCACCCAGAGCGCCGGGATGCCGCCGACGACGAAGCCCGCGCCGTAGCTGCCCGTGGTGCCGAGCAGCAGCGCATAGACCAGGGGCAGCAGCAGTCCGCCGAGCTGCCCGAAGCTCAGCACGCCGCCCGTCGCCGCGCCCCGCTGGCCCGGGGGCGCGAGGCGCGCCGTCTCGCTCAGCAGCACGCCATGCCAGGACATGGCGGTGGCGCTCATCCCCGCCGCGACCAGCCCGACCAGCACCACGGGCCATTCGGCGCCATAGAGGCCGGTCAGCACGGAACTCACCGCCATGCCCAGCGCCAGCCCGCCCATGACGACGCGCGGCGAGACCCAGGCGCTGCCGACCCAGCCCCAGAGGATGCGGCAGGGCACCGCGATCACCATCACGATCGAGAAGACCAGCCCTGCCGCCGCCAGGCTGTAGTCCAGCCCCTTCACCAGGTAGGTCACGAAGTAGGAGGTGAAGACGGTCTGCAGCCCGTTGAAGGCGAAGCAGGCGACGGAGAGCGCGCGCAGTTCGCGGTCCTTCGTGACGCTGGTGATGGTGGTCAGGAAGTCCGACATGTGGAAGCGCTGCTCGGGCTGCCGGTCGCTGTCGAAGGCCCGGCGCAGCGGCTGCAGCATGAGGGTGAAGGCGAGGCAGCCCAGCGCCGCCGCGACCAGCGCGCCGCGCCAGCCCCAGAGCGCGACCATGAAGGGGCCGAGGATGCCGGAGAAGAGCAGCCCCGCCGGCACCGCTGTCTGCTTCAGGGAGAAGACCAGCGGGGCGTATTTCGGCGGCGAATAGCGGCCCAGCAGATGCGAGGAGGCGGGGGTGGAGACGGCGGCGCCGCCGCCGCCGATGATGGCTGCAACGGCGAAGAACCAGATCGGTCCCGACAGGGCCCCGAAGCCGAGCCCGATCGCCAGCATGACCAGCGCCGCCTGGCTCATGCGCAACGCGCCGTAGCGCAGGATGAAGCTGCCGCAGCCGAGCTGGAAGCCGAGCGAGGCCGCCGCCGAGATGGCCACATAGACGCCGAGCCAGGCATGGTCGATGGCGAGGTCGTCCATGATCGCCGGCGCGATGACGGAGGGCAGGCTGCGGCCGATGGCGGCGAAGGTCTGCTGGACGAACATGGCGCCGAGGGCCAGGGCCAGCAGCCGATAGGTCGTGGTCAGGCCCGATGCGAAGCCGATCAGGCGCACGACAGGTATCCAGCCTTCCCCATGCGGGAAGGTTACGCCCGCCGGCGGGGGGCGCGAAGCCCCCCGAGGCTACTCGGCCGCCGCGGGCAGCGCGACGCTGCCCTGCGTTTGTGCGAGAATGCTGAAGCTGCGCTTGCGCAGGGCATGGTCGTGGATGTTGCCGGTCGCCATCAGCTCATCGGCGCCGGTCCGGGCCATCAGCTCGGCGACGCCCTGGCGCACCGCCTCCGGCCCGCCGACGATGGCGCAGGCGAAGGTGCCGTTCAGCACGGCGCGTTCCGAAGGACCGAGGCGGGCCTCGAAGCCTTCCACCGGCGGTGGCAGGCGGCCGGGGCGGCCGCGGCGCAGGTTCAGCGTCGACTGCTGGGCGGAGGAGAAGAGGAAGCGCGCCTCCTCGTCCGTCGGCGCGGCGGTCACGTTGGCGCCGACCACCACGTAGGGGCGGTCGAGCTGGGCCGAGGGGCGGAAGCGCTCGCGGTAGATGGCGATCGCCTCCATAAGTTGTTGCGGCGCGAAGTGGGAGGCATGGCCGTAGGGCAGGCCGAGATGCGCTGCGAGTTGCGCGCCGTAGGTCGAGGAGCCGAGGATCCAGACCGGCACGTCCTGGCCCGCCGCCGGCGTCGCCTGGACAAGCTGGTCCGGCTGCACGGGCTGGAAATAGGCCATCAGTTCCATCACGTCGCGCGGGAAGTCGTCCACGTCGGCGCCACCCATGTTGCGGCGGATCGCCCAGGCGGTGCGCTGGTCCGTACCCGGGGCGCGGCCGAGGCCGAGCTCGATCCGGCCCGGGTGCAGCGCGGCCAGGGTGCCGAACTGCTCGGCCACGATCAGCGGCGCGTGGT
>JAIYAI010000542.1 GCA_027489135.1 Acetobacteraceae bacterium | reverse complement strand
CGTGGCCGAAGATCTCGCTTTCCAGCAGGTCGCGCGGGATCGCTGCGCAGTTGAGGGCGACGAAGGGGCGGTCCGCGCGGGGCGAGGCCCGGTGGATCGCCTCCGCCACGAGTTCCTTTCCCGTGCCGCTCTCGCCGGTGATGAAGACCGCGGCGCGTGACGGCGCCACGGCGGCGATGCTGTGACGCACGGCCTGCATCGGCGCGGACTCGCCGACGAGGGGATCGTGCGGCTCCAGCGGCGTCGTGTCGATGGCGGCGGGTCGGCATGGCGTGGCGCGGCAATCGCCCTGCGCCTGCAGGGCCTGGTCCAGCGTCGCAATCAGCCGGGCCTTGGCGAAGGGCTTGACGACGAAGTCCCGCGCACCCTGTCGCATGGCCTCGACGGCGGTGCCGACCGACCCCTGCGCCGTGACCACGATCACGGGCGGATCGATGCCGAGGCCACGCAGCCGGTGCATCACCTCGAAGCCCGTCGCGTCGGGCAGGCCGATATCCAGCAGCACCGCATCGGGCCGCCAGGTGGTGGCCGTTGCCAGGGCGTCGGCCGCCGTCCCGGCAACCCGCAGGTCGAAGGCCTCACGCCCGAGGCAGGCGCGGGTCACCTCGACCTGGGTGGGGCTGTCCTCGACCAGCAGGATACGGGGGCCGGGCATGGAATTCAGGCCTGGGGCCGCGCCGCAGCGCTGGCCCCGGCAGTCCTGGCCAGAGCGGCATCAGCAGCGAAGGTCGTGGTGCGCGGAACGGGCACGGCGGGCTCCGGGTCTTGTGCAGCGCTGAGGAAAAGTGCCCTCGCGGACGGCATGGTGTCGACATTGTAGATATACGGATATGACCCGAGCGCGGCGCTGACACCGCGCCGGCATGCCGTACCGCTGTCGACGGTCAGCTGCGTCGCGGCGGGACCGGCGCGGCGGGCTGCAACCGATGCGGCGCCATCACCCAGCGGTCAGGACATCCCGTGTGGAAATGAGCTGCGCCACCTCGGTCGGCGACTCGATGACCCGGAACCTCTCGCCGCTCACCGTGCCGACCTCGGCACCGTCCTCCGGCGTCGGGCGGCCGTTCCGGTCTTCCCGGACCGGGACGCGGATGAACTCGATGAGCGCCGGGTTGATGTAGACGGGCGCTTCCCTGTTCTGGCTGAGGCGCGTGAGGCGGATCATGTCGCTCGTCCTCTGCGCGGTCGCACCCGGTCGGCATCCCGGGATCGGCCGCAGATCTGCCCGGCACCGCGGTGCCACTCGGCAGGTCGGACGTCCCCGCCGATGGAATCGCAACGCCAGGACCACATGATGGGGCGACCAGTCTCAAAAATCAACAATATCTTTCCGAATTCAATAAAGAATGCTCTGCAAACAGAGTCTGTCTGAATTCGGTGCACGGGGCGGGCCGGGTTGGAACCCGTCAGCCGAAGGGGCCGAACCGTGCCGCATACGCCCGGAACAGCGGCCGCGCCGCCTCGGCATCGATGCCGAACGCCTCGAGGCTGAAGGTCACGCCGCCATAGCCGCCGCGCGGTTCCTCGGCGACGCGCCGCGTCATGCGCGACCGGGCTTCCTCCGACAGAGGCAGGCCGAATCGGGCATAGATCCGGGCCAGCGTCTCGACCGGGTCGGCGGTCAGGTCGCGGAAGCGCAGATGCGCGACCTGCGCGGCGGGAAACAGCGCCTCGGCATCGGCCCGCAGCATCGCCTCCGCCCCCGCCACCCAGTCGCCCAGCACCTGCCGGCCGATCGCGGCCCGGTCGAGGCGGGTGGAGAAGGGCCCGCGCAGGATCGCCGTGAGCCCCGCGACGGAGGCCAGCACCTCCAGCGGGTCGCGATGGAGGACGATCAGCCGGGCGTCGGGATAGACCTCGCGCAGCGCTGCCAGGGTGAAGACATGGTCCGGGCACTTCACCACGAAGCGGCGGGGCCGCCCGTCGGTGTGTTGCAGGTGCTGCAGGAAGCGGCGGTGGAAGCGATAGGCGGGCACGTGGTCGGCGCCGCGGATCCAGGCGCGGTAGCCCGGGATCTCGTGCGTCGTCTCGAAGCGGAAGCTGCGGAAGACATGCGCCGAGATCTCGGTGCACTCCTGCGGCGACTCCGCATCGATCGGGTGCACAGCACGGAAGCCGGGCGCCATGCGCTCGAAGGCGGCGAGCTGGCGGTTCACGGCGGCGATGCGCCTGGCGGGCGTGTCGCCGGGCTTGCGGGGCAGGGGGTAGACCGTCTCCCACACGGCGGGGAAGCGGTTCTCCGGGTCCTCGGCCAGCAGCTTGTGCAGGAAGGTGGTGCCGCTGCGCGGCAGGCCGGTGATGAAGACCGGCGCCTCCACGGGGCGGTCCAGCAGCGCCGGTTCCGCCCGCTCCCGCGCCGCCAGCGCCGCGTGGTTGTCGAGCAGGCGCGTGACATCGAAGCGGGCGGCGAAACAGCCGATGAAGGTGAGGTCGGCGTGGCGGCGGTAGTCGGCCAGCAGGGTGCGCAGTCCGGGTTCGGCCTCGTCCCCGGCCAACGCCGCCGCGCCACCGGCGCGGCGGATCAGCGCATCGGCGTCCAGCATGCGGTCCGGAAGGTCGAGCAGCCGAACCGCGGCCCGGCCCATCCGGCCGAGCAGGCCCGCGGGGGCGGGGCGCGGCGCGCCCTCGGGCGGCAGCGGCAGCGCGGTCTGATGGGCGGACATGGTTCCCGGCACGGTCCCTGGCACGGTCCCTGGGCGGCGGGGGGCGCGGGAAGGCGGCCGCGGGCGTGGTGGCGGCTCCCTATCCCCCTGCACGGGTTGGGTAAAGGCCGGCGCGGGCTGCGGATGCGCGGGTCGATCGCAGCGCCGCGGCAACAGTGTCGCTCCGTCGCGGTCCCGGCTGTCACGAAAGCGGGACCGGGCGCGGGCGGCGACCCGGCGCATCCCCTATAAGGGCGCCGATTAGCCATGCGGCGTCGCCTTCCTGGGCGCGTCCCGCCACCCGAGGCCTGCCAACTCCTTGACCGACACCATTCACCGCGTGCCCGCCGGGCCAGACACGCGGGGCCAGGGCCAAAGCGCCGCCGGCCATCACGACCACGCCGCGGAGGCGGCGCGGGCGGGGCTGCTTGGCCGGTTCGCCGCCGCGCTGGCGCGGATCAGCGTGCGGCGGCCCTGGGTGACCCTGGTGCTTTCGGCGATGCTGACGCTGGGCGCCTTCCACGCCCTGGTCACGCGCTTCGCGCTCGACACCGACGCCATTGCCATGTTCCCCGAGGACCTGCCCTGGCGGAAGGCGGAGGCGGCGATGGACCTCGCCTTCCCGCACCGGGAGGATGTGATCGCCATCGTCATCGATGGCCGCACCCCGGATGCCGCCGAACGCGCGGCGGATGCGCTGGCCGCCGCGCTGAAGCCGGAGGAGGGGCGGCGCCTGCTGACCGTCGACCGGCCCGGATCGGAGGAGTTCTTCCGCCGCAGCGCGCTGCTCTTCCCGTCCGAGGCCAAGGTGCAGGAGGCGACGGAGCGCATCATCGCCGCCCAGGCCATGCTGGGCACACTCGCCGCCGATCCCTCGCTGCGCGGCGTGGGGCGAGCGCTCGACCTGATCGCCGAGGGGATGGAGAAGCGCGACCTCACGCTCGACGCCGCGCAGGTGGCGAACGCACTGGCCGAATTCGCCGCCGCCGCGGAGGCGGCGCAGCAGGGCCGGGTCGCGCCGGTGGACTGGCAGCGGCTGTTCACCGGCCAGGCGCCGGACGCGATGGCGCTGCGCCGCTTCGTGCTGGTCCGGCCGCAGCTCGACTTCACCGGCCTCGCTCCCGCCGCCGCCGCGACCGATGCCATTCGGGAGGCCGTGCGCGGGCTGCGCCTCGCGACCGATACCGGGGTGACGCTGCGCCTCACCGGCAACCCGGTGATCCGCGACGAGGAGTTCTCCACCGTCTTCGGCGGCGCGATTGCGGAGAACATCATCTCCCTCCTCGCTGTCGCCGCGCTGCTCTGGCTCGGGTTGCGCTCGGCGCGGCTGATCATCCCGATGCTGGTTGTGCTGATCGAGGGGCTGGTGATCACCGCCGCCTTCGGCGCGCTGGTGGTCGGGCCCTACAACCCGCTCTCGATCGCCTTTGCCGTGCTGTTCATCGGCCTCGGCGTCGATTTCGCCATCCAGTATTCCGTATGCCTCCGCGAACAGCGGCACCGGCTGCACGAGGAGCCGCTGGAGGATGCGCTGGTCACCGCTGCCGCCATCGCGGGGCCGGCGATCGGGCTCGCGGCGCTGGCGCTCTGCGCCGGCTTCCTCTCCTTCCTGCCGACCGACTACCGGGGCCTCTCCGAACTCGGCGTCATCGCCGCCGCCGGGATGATCATCGCGGTCGTCGCCAGCCTGACCACGCTGCCGGCGCTGCTCGCCGTCAGCCGGCCGCAGGAGGAATCCCAGCCCGTCGGCTATGCCATGCTGGCGCCGCTCGATCGCTTCCTGCAGCGCAACGCCAGGCCCGTGGTGATCGTGACGGCGCTGGTCGGCGTGGCGGCGGCGGCCTGCCTGCCCTGGCTGCGCTTCGACACCAATCCGCTCAACCTGCGCAACCCGCATACCGAGGCCGTCTCCACCTTCCGCGACCTGATGCGCGACCCGGAGACGACGCCGAACACCATCAACATCCTCCTCCCCGATCTAGCGAGCGCGAAGGCCATGGGCGACCGGCTGGAGGCGCTGCCGGAGATCAGCGGCACGCGCAGCCTCGCCGACTTCGTGCCGGAGGATCAGGAGCGAAAGATCGCCCTGATCCGCGACGCGGCGGAGCTTTTCGGCCCGACGCTCGACCCGCCGGACCGCCCGGCGCCGCCAGACCTCGCCGCGACGCGCGACGCGCTCGGCAAGGCGGCGGCGGCCCTCGCGCGCGCCGCCGTGGACCCGCAGGCAGAAGCCACACTGACCGGCCCCGCCCGGCGCCTCGGCACGGTGCTGGCGGCGCTGGCGACGGGGCCGGAAGAGGCGATCGAGCGGCTGCGGAAGGCGCTGGTCCCAGGGCTGCAGGTGACCCTGGACGGGCTCCGCCTCGCCCTCGACCCGCGCCCTGTCACCGTTGAGGACCTGCCGGAAAGCCTGAAGCGCGACTGGATCGCGGTGGACGGGCGCGTTAGGCTCGAGGTGCGGCCGACCGACCTCTCCGACCGGTCCGAGGCCATGGGGCGCTTCGCCGATGCGGTGCTGTCGGTGAACCCCTCGGCCAGCGGGCCGGCGGTCTCGGTTCAGGCCAGCTCGCGCACCATCATCCATGCCTTCATCGTCGCCGGCCTGATCGCGACCCTGCTGGTGGTGGTGCTGCTGTTGTCGGTGCTGCGCTCGCCGCGCCTGGTCGTGCTGGCGCTGGCGCCGCTGACCCTGGCGGGGCTGCTGACCTTGGCGACCTGCGTGCTGATCGACCTGCCGCTGAACCTCGCCAACATCATCGCTTTGCCCCTGCTGTTCGCGCAGGGCGTCGCCTTCAAGATCTACTTCGTCGTCGCCTGGCAGGCCGGGGAGCGCGCATTGCTGCCCTCCGCGCTGACCCGCGCGGTCCTGTTCAGCGCGCTGACGAACGCGGTCGCCTTCGGCACGCTGGCGCTGTCGAACCACCCGGGGACGGCGGGCATGGGGCTGATGCTGACGCTGAGCCTTCTGTTCGCGCTGACGGCCGTGCTGCTGACCCTGCCCTCGATGCTGGCGCTGTTTGCCGCGGATTTGGGGCAGAGGCCCAACAGAATGACCAAGTTCACCTAAGATTAAACAAAAATCCTGCGAAAGCTTTGATATTTAGCCATTTCCCGATTGTTTGATCTTTTTTCTGGTTACGTTATGTACGGCGTTTGTGAAATGGTCTGAACGAGAATATGCCTAAGCGGGCCATCGGGAGGTATGTGTGGTGGAAGACGCACAGAGAAAATACGAGATTGCCCAGGTTATTCTTGCTGTTTGGGATAGCCGCAATGGGAACTATATAAATGGCGTGAGTGACTCTTATGTCGCAATGTCGTATGGATTCGCTATTCATGAAGTAGAGTGGGTGCGGCATGAGTTTTTTTGAGATAGCACGAGACAAGGCAAAAAGCCTCAAGGCAGAAAGAGCAGAATTTGCTAAGCACATCGCACTCACTCGGGAAGTTTTTCCCGCTCTCGTTAGTGCGTGGACACACCTAGAGCGGATGTCGCGGCTATCGCCACGAATCGCATCGGGACTTGCCGAGATAACGATCGAAATAGAAAATTTCCACAAATCGGCAGCTGCCGGTGAAATGCTGGATTTCTCCGATAACAAGAATTCCCTCGCAAAATTCGCTAGATATCTCAACCTCTATAGAAAAGATATAAGGATGGCAGTAGCTTCTTTTCAGAAATTGCAAGAATGCATGCAGAAATTTGGCTTAGATGTTGCGCTAGCGCCAACCACACTAGACATTGACGATTTTACTAGAGAGGTCCCACCTGATATTCTACCTGCTCTATCTAGATCAGCCAGCAAAATATACAGAGACGATGGCGATCTTGAACCCTAAAAGGGTTATGGAAGTCGGAATAGGTATTTTCAATAACATGAAAGAGCAATTTTCTATCGTGTATATATTATCAAGTCATAATTCAATTGATTCATAAAGCGCGTAGTGATTGTGAAACGCAGCGTACTGAAAAATTGGGGGAATTTTACGATGTGCAGCGCTGGTTGTTATTTTACTGGCATTTGAGCGGTTAGAATCGCAGTCCGTGTGGATTTTTCCTTCCTGTTCGACGTAGCATCCGGTCCGGACAGGCTTCAAGGTCGAGGGGGTGGGCATGGCCAAGCTCAACGTGAACGGGCGCGTCGTCGACGTCGCCGTCGAGGACGACACGCCGCTCCTCTGGGTGATCCGGGAGCAGGTCGGCCTCACGGGGACCAAGTACGGCTGCGGCGTCGCCCAGTGCGGCGCCTGCACCGTCCATATCGACGGCCAGGCCATCCGCTCCTGCACCCTGCCGGTCTCCGCGGTGACCGAGGCGCAGAAGATCGTGACCATCGAGGGTCTCGCGCCCCAGGGCACGCAGCACCCGCTGCAGAAGGCGTGGGTCGAGCTCGACGTGCCGCAATGCGGCTTCTGCCAGTCCGGCATGCTGATGGCCGCGGCCGCGCTGCTGGCGCAGAACCCGAAGCCGTCCGAGGCCGAGATCCGCACCGAGATCACCAACATCTGCCGCTGCGGCACCTACAACCGGGTGCTGGCCGGCATCCAGCGCGCCGCCGGCACCGGCCCGGCGACGAGCGGCTGAGGGGGATCGGATCATGACCGTCCAGACCAACCTCTCCCGCCGCTTCGTGCTCGCGGGCGCCGCCGCCGGCGCCTTCGGCCTCGGCTTCCACATCCCGGCCGCCCATGCCCAGGGCGCGGCCCCTGGCGCGACGCCCGAGATCAACGCCTGGGTCGTGGTGAAGCCCGACGACACGGTGGTGATCCGCATCGCCCGGTCCGAGATGGGGCAGGGGACGCTCACCGGCCTCGCCCAGCTTGTCGCCGAGGAACTGAATGCCGACTGGTCCAAGGTGACCACGGAATACCCGACGCCGGGCCAGAACCTCGCCCGCAACCGCGTCTGGGGGAACATGTCGACCGGCGGCAGCCGCGGCATCCGCGAGTCGAACGAATATGTCCGCAAGGGCGGTGCGGCGGCGCGCATGATGCTGGTGCAGGCCGCGGCCAACCAGTGGAACGTCCCCGTCGCCGAATGCCGCGCTGAGAAGGGCGTCGTCACCCATGCCGGCTCGGGCCGGTCGCTCCGTTACGGGCAACTTGCCGAGGCGGCGGCGAAGCTGACCCCGCCGGCGGCGGCCGACGTGCCGCTGCGCGATCCGAAGGACTGGACCATCGCCGGCAAGCCGCTGCTGCGCCTCGACACGGTCGAGAAGACCAACGGCAGCCAAGTCTACGGCATGGATCTGAAGCTGCCCGGGATGCTGAACGCGGCGATCCGCGACTGCCCCGTCTTCGGCGGCAAGGTGCGCAGCTTCGACGCCGCCAAGGTGATGTCCATGCCGGGCGTCAAGCGGGTGGTGCCGGTCGGCGACAGCGCCGTCGCCGTCGTCGCCGATACCTGGTGGCGCGCCAAGACCGCGCTCGACGCGCTCCCGATCGTCTGGGACGAGGGGCCGAACGCCAATGCCTCCTCGGCTACCGTCGCGGCCTGGCTGAAGGAGGGGCTGGATGCCCCGGGCGCCGTCGTGGGCAACCAGGCCGGCGATGCCCGTGCGGCCATCGCGGGCGCGGCGAAGACGGTCGAGGCGGTCTACGACTACCCGCACCAGAACCACGCCTGCATGGAGACCATGAACGCCACGGCGCTCTGGACCGCCGACCGCTGCGAGGTCTGGACGCCGACCCAGAACGGCGAGGCGGCGCTGGCCGCGACCATCGCCGCCGCCGGGCTGCCGCCGGCGCGCTGCGAGGTGCACAAGAGCCACCTCGG
>JAIYAI010000543.1 GCA_027489135.1 Acetobacteraceae bacterium | reverse complement strand
GCTCGGGCGGTGTGGCTGCTTCTGCCGCAGGCGGGGGTTCCGCCGGCTCCGGCTCCGGCTCCGGCTCAGGTTCAGGTTCCGCGACGGCAGGCTGCGGCTCAGGCGCCGGCGCGCCGCGCAGGCGCGCGAGCCAGCCCACACGCGGCGCCTCAGGCTCAGGCTCAGGCTCAGGCTCAGGCTCAGGCTCAGGCTCAGGCTCAGGCTCAGGCTCAGGCTCGGCCTGTACGACCTCCGGTGCGTCCGGTTCCAGCGTTTCCGCGACCGGCTCCGCCGCGGCCTCGACCGCCTCCGGCGTCTGTTCCTCGGGTGGCGGCGTCTCGGGCTCGGCCGGCGGCGCATCGCCCTTGCCGCGCAGGCGGTCGATCCAGGCGCGCAGTGCCATCAGGCGTCCCTCACCTCAGGCGGCTTCGGCGAGCAGCGTATCCGCACCAGCCGCGCTGACCCTCACCAGCCGGATCTCCCCCGGCACGGCGGCCACGCCGCCGATCAGGCGCAGCGGCGCGAATTGCGCCGTGTGGCCGCGATCGGCGCGCTCGAACAGCACCGCCTCCTCCCGCCCGACGCGCCCCGCGAGGAAGCGCGCGGCGGCGGCCTTCCCCGCCTCGCGCAGCCGGGCCGCGCGTTCGCGTCGCAGGGGCACGGGAAGCTGCGGCATGCGCGCCGCCGGCGTGCCGGGCCGCTCGGAGTAGGGAAAGACGTGCAGGAAGGCGAGGTCGAGCTCCTCGACCAGCGCGACCGTCTCGGCGAAGTGCTCCTCGGTCTCGGTTGGGAAGCCCGCGATCAGGTCTGCGCCGAAGGCGATGTCCGGCCGCAGGCGCCGTGCGCGTTCGGCGACCGCCAGCGCGTCGGCGCGGAGATGCCGCCTTTTCATCCGCTTCAGGATCAGGTCCGCACCGTGCTGCAGCGACAGGTGCAAATGCGGCATCAGCCGCGTCTCCTCCGCGATCAGTCGCCAGAGATCCTCGTCGATCTCCACCGGATCGAGCGAGGAGAGGCGCAGCCGCGGCAGTTCCGGCACCTGCGCCAGCAGGCGGCGGATCATCTGGCCCAGGGCGGGCTTCCCCGGCAGGTCCGGCCCGTAGCTGGTGATGTCGACGCCGGTCAGCACGACCTCGCGGTAGCCGCGTTCGACCAGCGCGCGGACCTGCTCGACGATCGCGCCGATCGGCACGCTGCGCGACGGCCCGCGGCCATAGGGGATGACGCAGAAGGTGCAGCGATGGTCGCAGCCCTGCTGCACCTGGACGAAGGCGCGGGTGCGGCCGGCGAAATCCGTCACCAGATGCGCCGCCGTCTCCGTCGCCGCCATGATGTTGGTCACCGGCGCGGGCGGGGCATCGGTGGCCCAGGCCTCGGGCTTCAGCTTGTCGGCATTGCCGATCACGCGCGCCACGCCGGGCAGCGCGCCCCAGGCCTCCGGGTTGATCTGCGCGGCGCAGCCCGTCACCAGGATCCGCGCGCCGGGGTTGTCGCGCGCGGCCTTGCGGATGGCCTGGCGCGCCTGGCGCTCGGCCTCCGCGGTGACGGCGCAGGTGTTCACCAGGATGGTGCCCGCGCCGTGCCCGGCCTTCGCCGCCAGGTCGCGCATCGCCTCGGACTCGTAGGTGTTGAGGCGGCAGCCGAAGGTCAGGACGTCGATATTGTCGCGCGGCCGATTCACGCTCCGCGCCTCCGGCGCTCCACGATCGGACGCGGTCATAACGGATACGCGTCGAGGTCGAGCGTGCCGGTGAAGGCCGTGGCGACAGGGCCGGTCATCAGCACGTGACCATCCGCCTCGCGCCACTCGATCACCAGGTCGCCGCCCGGAAGGGTCACGCGCACACGCCGCCCCGTCAGCCCGCGCCGCGCCGTGTTCACCACTGCGGCACAGGCGCCGGAGCCGCAGGCGAGCGTCAGGCCCGCGCTGCGCTCCCAGATCACCAGGCGGATATGCTCCGGCGAGAGAACCTGGGCGAAGCCGATATTGGCGCGCTCGGGGAAGATCGGGTCGTGTTCCAGCGACGGCCCCACCTCGGCCACCGGCACGGCATCCAGGTCGGGGACGAAGAAGGTCGCGTGCGGGTTGCCCATGGAGCACGCCGCCGGGTCCGCCAGCACGCCGCGCCCCAGCGGCAGGTGCAGCGTGTCCATCTCCCGCGCCAGCGGCACGTCCTGCCAGCCGAGGCGCGCCGGGCCCATGTCCGCGCGGAACAGGCCGCCGGGCAGCGCCTCTACCGGCAGGTCGCCGGCGATGGTGCGCACGACCACGCGGTCGCGCCCGCCCTCCGCCGCGACCAGTGAGGCGATGCAGCGCGTGGCGTTGCCGCAGGCTCCGGCCTCGGAGCCATCGGGGTTGCGGATGCGCATGAAGACGTCGGCGCCGTCGAGGCCGGGCTCCATCACGATGAACTGGTCGCACCCCACGCCGAAGCGCCGGTCCGCGATGGCGGCGGCCCGGGCGGGGGTCATGGGCAGGTCCTGCGTCCGCGCGTCCAGCACGACGAAGTCGTTGCCCAGCCCATGCATCTTGCGGAAGGGAAGCGGGGTCATGGCCCGGCGCATATGCCCCCGAACGGGTCCCGGGCCAAGGCCGTCGGCGCCGGCTAACCGGCCCGGCCCGGCCGGCGAACAGCAGGGCCATGCCATACCCGCTGCATCCGATGGGCGATCCCGCCCGTAGCATGGGCGGAGCGGGCATGGGGACGGGCATGGACGGGGACGCGCGGATCGGGGCCAATGGCGGCTGGATGTCGGCCGCGGAGGTCGCGGCGGCACGGCCCCACCCGCCGCCCGCCCCGGGCGCCGACCCCATCGGCTGCGCGCGCCAGCGCATGCAGGACGCCGGCGCCTGGCACCCGCGCCAGCCGATCGGCCGCCGCTTCGCCATCGGGTGCGTCGCGCTGGAGATCACCCAGCGCTGCAACCTCGACTGCACGCTCTGCTACCTGTCGGAGCATTCGGAAGCCGTCCACGACATCCCGCTGGAGGAGGTGTTCCGCCGCATCGCGATGATCCGCGAGCACTACGGCCCGGATACGGAGGTGCAGGTCACCGGCGGCGACCCCACCCTGCGCCGGCGGGACGAACTGGTCGCCATTGTCCGCCGGGTGACGGAGGCAGGGATGCGCGCCTCGCTCTTCACCAACGGCATCCGCGCCACGCGCGACCTGCTGGCGGAATTGTCCGCCGCCGGGCTGGTCGATGTCGCCTTCCATGTCGACATGACGCAGGAGCGCAAGGGCTATGCCAGCGAGGTCGCGCTCAACGCGCTGCGCGCCGAATACATCTCTCGCGCCCGGGGCCTGCCGCTCGCCGTGGTGTTCAACACCACCGTCTTCGACGGCAACCTCCACGAGATCCCCGCCGTCGCGCGATTCTTCCGCGACCACGCCGATGCGGTGAACCTGGCAAGCTTCCAGCTTCAGGCGGAGACCGGACGGGGCACCCTGGGCGCCCGCGGCGCGCCGGTGACGAAGGACAGCGTGGCGGCGGCGCTTCAGACCGGCATCGGCGCGCCGCTGACCTTCGACACGATGGCCGTCGGGCATCAGGGCTGCAACCGCTACGCCCTGGCGCTGGTCGCCGATGGGGGCGCGCATGACATGCTGGACGACCCCCGCGTCGCGGCGACCCTGCTGCAGGCCATGGTCGGGGCGCGCTTCGACCGGCGGGACAGCAGGCGCCGGGCGTTCGCCTTCCTGGGCGGCCTCGCCCGTCACCCCGGGGCGGCGCTCGGCGTGCTGCCCTGGGCGGTGCGCAAGGCCTGGGCAATGCGGCGGGACCTGTGGCGCGCGCGCGGACGGGCCAGCAAGCTGACCCTCTTCATCCACGACTTCATGGATGCGCGGCGGCTGGAGCGTGACCGCATCACGGGCTGCGCCTTCATGGTGGCGACGGCCGAGGGGCCGATCTCCATGTGCCTGCACAATGCAAAGCGCGACGATTTCCTGCTGCGGCCGCTGTCCCTGGCGGACGGCACCTGGTGGGACCCGGCGACCGGCCGCGCGATGCCGACTCCGCCCGCACCGCAACCCCCGGCCATCACCCGCAAGACCGCCAAGGGCCGCCGCCGGATCGAGATCCGCCATGCCGCGCGCTGACGTGCCGTGGTGGGCGATCGGTGCGCGGTGGCTGCTGGTGCCGGTCTTCCTGGCGACGGGGCTGGGCAAGGCGCTGGACCTGACGGGCTTCGCCGCGGTGCTCGGGACCTATCGGCTGCTGCCGGCGCCGGTGCTGCTGCCGGCGGCCCTGGCCATGACGGCGGCCGAACTGGCGATCGCGGCGGGCCTCGCGTGGCGGCCTGTTCTGCGGCTGGCGGCCCGGGCGGGGCTGGCGCTGGCCCTGGTGAACACCGCGGTGCTGACGCTGACCCTGGCCCGCGGCATCGCGCTGGCCAATTGCGGCTGCTTCGGCGTCTTCCTCGCCCGGCCGCTCAGGCCTTGGACGCCGGTGGAGGACCTGGTGCTGGCCGGTCTGGCGGCACTGGTCCTGGCCGGGCACAGGGGCGCGCGATGTTGACGCGGCGCAGCCTGCTGGCGGCGCTGCCGGCCCTGCCCGCCCGGGCACAGGCGCCGGAATTCCCGCCCGGCGTCACCGCGGCCGGGCAGGCGCTGGTGCTGAACGGCCTCGGGTCGCGCCGCTACCTGGGCTTCGAAGTCTATCGTGCCGGGCTCTATTTGCCGGCGCGCAGCAGCGATGCCGCGGCGATCCTCGCCGCCCCGAGCACGAAGCTGGTGCTGCTCCGCTACCGCCGCGACGTGCCGCTGGATGCGGTGCAGAAGGCCTGGGACGCCGCCTTCGCCGATGCCTGCCGCTGCCCCCCGCCGGCGCCGCTGCGCGCCTGGATGCGCCCGGTCACCGCCGGCGACACCGAACGCTACCTGGTCCTTCCCGAGGCGGCCGAGATTTCGGCCAACGACCTGCCGCCCGCCCGCATCCCAGGCGCCCAGGCGGCGCGCATCCTGCTCTCCACCTTCATCGGGCCGGCGGCGCCGACCGCGGCGCTGCGCCGCGGCCTGCTCGGCCTCGGCTGACCCCGGAGACCCCGCCATGCATCGTCGCGGCCTGCTGGCCCTCGGCCTCGTCACTCTGGCCCCGCCCGCGCCGGCGCGGGCGCAGCGGCTGGAAGCCCTCTTCGCCCCCCGCGCCCGGCTGTGGGAGCGTTGGACCGCGCAGGACGCAGCCAGCACCCTGCGCATCGACCATGCCGCCTGGGACGGGTTCCTCGCCCGGTATCGCCGCATCGGCGCCGACGCCATCGCCCGCCTCGCCTATGGCGCGGTCACGCCGGCCGACCGCCAGGCGCTGGAGGGCTACGTCTCGATGCTGGTCGGCGTGGCG
>JAIYAI010000127.1 GCA_027489135.1 Acetobacteraceae bacterium | reverse complement strand
GGGATGAGGGAGATGAACTCCCTCCTCCCCCGGACCCCCACCTCCCTCCTTTTTTTGGCTGTCAAAGAGGTGGGCGCACGGACACGAAGTCCTGGCGGCGCTCGAGCAGAGCGGCGAGATCCAGCAGGCGCTGGTCCGCGAGCCAGGGGCCGACAAGCTGCAGCCCCACCGGCAGGCCATTGGCGAAGCCTGCGGGGACCGAGATCGCCGGGTGGCCCGTCATGTTGAACGGGTAGAGGGGCGCTGCGATCTCCGCGTACCACTCCGTGCAGATCGACCCGCCCGCATCCACCCTCGGCGGCGGCGACAGCATCGTCGGCGTGGCGATCACGTCGAAGCGCTGGAACAGCCCCTGCACGGCCCGGAACAGCGCCGTCCGCCGGTCCTGCGCCCGCAGGAGGTCCACGCCAGACCAGCGCCGGCCCATCTCGACGCTCTCGCGGAAGGCCGGCGTGATCGCCTCCCCCCACTGGTCGACGATGGCGCCCATGCGCGTCGCATGCGCCGCCGTGCAGAGCACCTGGTAGTATTCGAAGCAGTCGGCGAAGCAGTCCGGCGCGATCGGCTCGACCGACGCGCCCTCGCCCGCCAGCACCGCGACCGAAGCCGCGGTCAGACGCGCCACGTCGGGATGCGTCGGATAGGGCCCGAAGCGCTCGACCCAGCCGATACGGAGGCCGCGCGCCGCCCCCTCCTCGGACACCTTGCCCGCAGGGAGCGCCCGCCCGATCGACCAGGGATCGAGATCACAGGGCCCCGCCATCGCTGCGTGCATCAGCGCCGCATCCGCCGCATGCCGCGCCAGCGGGCCGGAGAAGGCGTAGAGGCCGAAGGCATCCGGAAATCCCTCGAAGGGCACGCTGCCGAGCGTCGCCTTCAACCCCACGGCACCGACGCAACTCGCGGGGCAGCGGATCGAGCCGCCGCCATCCGTCCCGATCGCCAGCGGCCCGACGCCGGCCGCCAGCGCCGCGCTGCCGCCGCCCGTCGATCCGCCCGGGGTATGCTCCAGGTTCCAGGGGCTGCGCGTGACGCCGAAGGTCGGCGTGTCGGTCAGGATCTTGTGCGCGAATTCCGGCAGGGTGGTGCGCGCCAGCATGATCGCGCCGGCAGCCCTCAGCCGCTGCACGATCACCGCGTCCTGGCCCGGCACGAAGTCTAGCAGCGCCTTCGACCCGTTCGGCGAGGGCTTGCCTGCTTGCGCCACATTGTCCTTCACCGTGATCGGCACGCCATGCAGCGGCCCGAGCGCCTCGCCCCGCATCACCGCATCCTCGGCCGCACGCGCCGCGGCGCGAACCTCCTCGTCGAAGCGGCGCGCGAAGGCGTTCAGCTTCGGGTCCACCGCATCGGCCCGCGCCAGCACCGCGTCGATCACCTCCACCGGGGAGAAGCGCTTCGCGGCGATGCCGGCCGCCATCTCGGTCGCCGGCAGCCAGGCGAGGTCGGTGCTCATGCCTTGGCGACCTCGATGATCCGGCCCTGATCGTCCACGTCGAAGCCGCGTTCGCGTGTCGCACTCCGGACCTTCTCCGCCCAGTCGACCTTGCCGGGATCCGTGCCGCCGACGATCGAGAGCAGCATCGCCTCATGCCCGCTCTCGTTCCGGAAACCGCGCATGACGCCGACGGGGACGGAGATGACGTCGTACTGGTCGAGGGTGAGTTCGTTCTCGCCCTCGTCGCCCCATTGCACGGACCAGCGGCCGGTCAGCGGCATGAAGACCTCGACGGTCTTGTGGTTGTGCAGGCCGGTGCCCTTGCCGGGCTCGGCGCGGATGATGGCCATGTGGAAGCCTTCCACCGCCCGGATGCCGACCTGCATGGTCGGGTCCTCGGTGACGCCGCCGCCGATGATGTTGAAGATCTCGCGCTGGAATTGCGGCAGCACGGCATCGACCAGCGGCCGCTTGCCGGGGCTGAGGCTACGGAACACCGCGACGCGTTCCAGCATCTCCTCGCGGCTGACCTGACGGTTCGCCATGGCGGTCCCCTTCTGCTGACGGCGCAACGGTGTTCCGGTGCGCCGGTCACGGCAAGAGGGAAGATTCACCGGCGGGCCGATTCAGCCCTCCGCGCCCGCGGCGCTCCGGCCATCGGACCGCTAGACCTCGACCACAACGTACTCTTCCTCCACCGCCACCTTCACGCTCTCGGCCACATAGAGCCCCTTCACCAGCGCCCCCCCCGTCTCGCGCGTAGCAGCATAAGCACGCGCCTTCAGCCGCGAGGGCTCGCACCAGGACTGGCCGGTGCGGATGTCGAACTCCCAGCCGTGCCAGGGGCAGCGGACGAGCTCGCCGGGGCGCGAATGGCTGTAGCAGCCGGGCTTGTTGCTTTCCGAAAGCCCGATGCGCAGGCCGAGGCCGAGCGGCGCGCCCTCATGCGGGCAGCGGTTGATCAGCGCGAAGAATTCACCGGCGAGGTTGAAGACCGCGATCTCCCGGCCCCGCACCGTGACGACGCGGCTCTCCCCCGCGGGCAGCTCCGCCGCCCGCATCACGACATGCCGCGCCATCAGCCCAGCCGGTACACGCGCATCGCATTGTCGCGGAAGATCCCCCGCTTCTCCGCGAGGCTCATCTGCACCGGCAGCGCATAGCGCGGATCGTCGCTGTCCCAATGCGGGTAGTCGGAGGCGAAGCAGATCCGGTCCCAGCCGATCCAGTCGAAGAGGTCGCGCAGGTGTCGCGGATCCTCGGGCTCGTCGGCGGGCTGGGTGGTGACCCAGATGTGCTCGCGCAGGATCTCGGAGGGCGGCCGCGTCACCGCCGGCAGTTCCGCGCGGAACCGCTGCCAAAGTTCGTCAAGCCGCCAGTAGAGCGGCGGCAGCCAGCCCATCGTCGCCTCGATGGCGACCAGCCGCAGCTTCGGGAAAGACTGGAACACGCCCTCGAAGACCATGGAGGTCAGCATCGCCTCCATCGGGTAGCCGCCGGCGTCCTTCTCCTCCGCGTAGTAGCTGCAATGGCCGGCGCCGCCGGTGACGGGGTACCCGTTGAGCCCGCCGGTATGGCAGCCCAGGGTCAGGTCGTGCTCCTGCGCCGCGGCGAAGATCGGCCAGTATTTCTTCCGCCCCAGGGGTTCCATGTTGCGCGGCATCAGCATGAGTTGCGCGTAGCCGCCGCGCCGGGCGCAGCGCGCGATCTCCGCCGCTGCGCTCTCGGGATCCTCCAGGCTGACCATGATGGACCCGCGCAGGCGCGGCTCCTTCGCCAGCCATTCCTCGGCCTGCCAATCGTTGATCGCGCTGCACAGCGCCGCGGCGTAGCCGAGGTTGCGTTGCCGCGCCGCGGTCGGCCACAGCACCTGCAGGACGCCGATCTCGATGTCATGCGGGTCGAGGTGCTGCTCGCGCATGAAGGCGAGGTCGCTGCCCGGCGGCCCCCCATTCGGCGGCCAGCTATCCAGTCGCGACAGGGCCGGCGTCGGCTTCGGATAGGGATGCGCCTCCGTGTACGGAGAGACCAGGAAATTCCCGAACTGGTCGAAGTAGTCGTGCCAGGCCTTCGGCAGGTAGGGCCGGAGATCGGCGGTGGAGCGCACGATCGGGTGGATGTCGCAATCCACCAGGCGGAACTTCGTTTCCGCCGCCAGCGCGACGCGGGGATCGACGTCGACGGTCATCACAGGGACTCCCTGATCATGGGGCCGGCCGATTCACGCCCTCGGGCAGTGCCGCCCTAGGACGATCGGACGGCCGCAGCCGAGGATAGGTCTCCAGCGCATTCTCCCGCAGCAGCGCGGGCAGCAGGCGCGCGGGGATCTGCGGCGGCACGGCCGCCTGCCCCTCGAAGCGCCAATGCGGGTAGTCGGTGCTGAAGAGCAGCATGTGGTCCGCCGCGATGTGCTCCAGCAGCCGCTCCATGCCCTGCGCGTCGGGCGGCCCCTGCAGCGGCTGGAGCGAGAAGCGGATATGCTCGCGCACGATGTCGGAGGGGCTGCGCTTCACCCAGGGCACCTCGGCGCGCAGCCCGCGCCAGGTCTTGTTGGCGCGCCAGAGGAAGCTCGGCAGCCAGCCGATCCCGGCATCCAGCAGCACCACGCGCAGGCTGGGGTGATCGACGAAGACGCCCTCGTAGACCAGGCTCAGCACCTGGGCCTGGAAGATGTTGGCCTGCGCCGCATGGTCCTCGGCGTGGAAGCTGCCCCAGCCGGTCACGGTCGGCGGGTGGCGGTACTGGCCGCCGGCATGGATGGTCACCGCCAGCCCATGCTTCTCCGCCGCCGCGAAGATCGGACGATGCGACCGGCGGCCCAGCGGCATCTCGGTCATCGCCGGCAGCAGCACGGAGACGAAGCGCGGATCGGCGGCGCAGCGTTCGATCTCGGCCGCCGCCTGGTCAGGTGCATGCGGCGCGACCGTGATGGCGCCGCGGAGGCGCGGTTCCCGGTCCAGCCATTCCCGCGCGAGCCAGGTGTTCATGGCGCGGCAGAGTTCGCTCGCCATGTCCTCGTTGAACAGCGCTGCCGTGCCCCAGAGCGGGTTGCAGATGCCGATGGCAGTGCCGAATCCATCCAGCGCCTGGGCGCGCAACCGCTCCAGGCTCTGCCCGGGCTGCGTGCCCGGCGGCCCGCGGAAATCGGGGCGCGCCGTGATCGGCATGGTCGCCTTCCACATCACGCTTTCCAGCGCGTCGATGCCGCGCACCACCATCTGCTCCGCCCAGTGCGGGTGCATGTGCGGCAGCAGCGCGGCCATGTCGGGCACGGCGGGGTGGAGGTCGACGTCGATGGCGCCTGTGATGGCATGGACGGGCGAAAGGGTGGCGGCCTCGGTGGCCATGGTGTTCCTTCCCTGGAGGGCGCGATTTTGCCCCCGGCCGGCGCGCCGCGCTAGCGTTGCAGGATGGAACCCAGCTTCGATTTCATCGGCCAGGTCGATGTCGCCGTGGCGCCGCCGCAGATGGTGGGCGCCGGACCCACCGGCGAGCGGCGGGTCATCCCGATTCTGGGCGGCACCCTCTCAGGCCCGCGCCTGTCCGGCACGGTGCTGCCCGGCGGCGCCGACTACCAGTTGATCCGCGCCGACGGCGTCGCGGAGATCGAGGCGCGCTACACGATCCAACTCGCCGACGGCGCGCTGCTCTACGTGGTCAACCGCGGCCTTCGCACCGCCGCGCCGGAGGACATGGCGAAGCTCCTGCGTGGGGAGCGCGTGCCCCCCGAGCGCGTCTATTTCCGCACCGTGCCGGTCTTCGAGACGGCGGCGCCAGCGCATGCCTGGCTGATGCGCAGCCTCTTCCTCGGCTTCGGCGAACGCCAGCCGGACAGCGTGCGGGTGCGGATCTTCGCGGTCTGAACTACTCGATCGCGCGGAAGCCGGTGCTGCGGACCACCTCGGCCCAGCGCGCCGTCTCCGCCCGGATCAACGCGGCGAAGTCGGCACGGCCGAGCGGGGCCAGGCGGAAGCCACTCTCCTCCAGCTTCGACCGCAGCGCCGTACTGCCCAGTGCCTTCAGGATCGCGCCCTCGATCGCCGCCTGCACCGCGACGGGTGTGGCCGCCGGCGCGACCACGCCGAACCAGGCGGAGAAGGCGAGGTCCGGCCGCCCGGCCGCGGCCATGGTCGGCATGCCGGGCAGCAGCGGCGACGGCGCCGTGCCGGTGACCGCGAGCGCCCGCAGCTTGCCGTCGCGCACCTGCGGCGCGGTCAGCGCGACCGTGCCGAACATGCCCTGGACCTGGCCGTTCAGCACCGCCGTCAGCGCCTCGCCCGTGGAGCGGAAATGCACGGCCTCCACCGGCAGGCCGCCGCCGGTGCCGAGCAGGCTGGCGCCGAAATGCCCTGGCGTGCCGGCGCCGAAGGTCGCCATGAAGACCTGGCGCTGCTGCTTCGCCCACGCCGCGAACCCGGCCATGTCCTGCACCGGGAGTGCGGGCGGCACGACGAGCGCGAAATCGGCGACCGCCACCTCGGCGATCGGCGCGAAATCCTTCGCGGGGTCGTAGGGGATGCGGGCATGGGTGCTGGGCGCCATGGCCAGTTGCCCGACCTCGCCCAGCAGCAGCGTGTAGCCATCCGCCGGGGCGCGGGCGACCTCGGCCGCGGCGATATGGCCGGCGGCGCCGGGCTTGTTGTCCACCGCGACGCCCTGCGGCCAGGATTCCCGCAGCGCCTCCGCCAGTTGCCGCGCAACCAGGTCCGGCCCCGTGCCGGGCGGGAAGCCGAGGACGAGGCGGACAGGACGGTCCGGGAAGGATTGGGCCCAGGCGAGGGCGGGCGCGAGGAGGGTGGCGCCGAGCAGCGCGCGTTTCGTGATGCCGTGCATCCCGCCCTATAGCGACGCGCCGCTACCCCGCGAAGCGTTCCACCGCGAAGGGCGCGAGGTCGCTGTTCGGCGCCGGCCCCAGCATGGCGCGCGCGATCCGCGCCCCCGTCGGCGCCGATCCCGTCAGCCCCAGATGCCCATGCCCGAAGGCGCACCAGAGGCCGGGCCAGCGCCGGACCGGACCCATCACAGGCAGGCTGTCCGGCAGGCAGGGGCGATGGCCCATCCAGAAGGGCTGCGCGCCCTCCGTCCGCGCCTGGGGGAAGACCTTGCGCAGGTCCTCCAGCAGCAACGCCGCGCGGCGCGGCGTCGGCGGCGCCTCCAGCCCCCCGAACTCGACCGTGCCGGCGATGCGCAAGCCTTCCTCCATCGGCGAGACGAAGGCCTTGCGGTCGGCCGGCACGATGGGGCGCTGGAGCGAGATCCCGGCATCGGGCAGCATCACGTGGTAGCCGCGCTGGGTCTCCAGCGGCACGCGGATGCCGAGCGGCGCGAGCAGCCGCGCGGACCAGGCGCCGGCGGCGAGCACGACGCGGTCGGCGGCGATCGTCTCCGTCGCCGTGCGCACGCCGGTAACCTGCCCGCCCTCCGTGACAAGCGCCTCGACACCCTCCTGCCGGATCGTGCCGCCCAGGCGCTCGACGCCGCGCGCCACCACCTGCGCATGGCGCAGCGGGTTCACGCAGCTTCCCTGCTCCGGGATGAAGACGCCGAGGCCGTAGTCGCCGCGCACATCGGGTTCGAGGTCGCGCACGGCCCCGGCGCCCTCCAGGAACTCGAGGCGCATGCCGTGCCGCTGCCGCAGCGCCCAGCCTGACGCGTCCTTCGCGTAGTGGTCGCGGTCGCGGTAGAGGTAGAGCTGCCCCGTCTCCCGGATCAGGTCGGTGGCACCCTCCTCCGCCAGGATCAGCCGGTGCTGCTCCATCGAATCCCAGAGCAGCGTCGCCAGCGCCTCCGCGATCTCGTTCACCCGCTGCGGCCGCGCCGCGGCGACGAAGCGCATCAGCCAGGGTGCCGCCCGCAGCGCGTAGCGCAGCGGCACGTGCAGCGCGCCCGCGGGGTCGAGCAGCATGGCGGGAACCTGCTTCAGCACGCCGGGCATCGCCAGCGG
>JAIYAI010000434.1 GCA_027489135.1 Acetobacteraceae bacterium | reverse complement strand
TAGGAGATGTTGCCGAAGCCGTCCTGCGCCCATTCCTGCGGCACCACGCCGAGCCCCTGCTTGAACCCCACCAGCCCGTTGCAGGCCGCCGGGATTCGCGTCGAGCCGCCGCCATCCGTCGCCACGCCGATCGGGCCGATGCCAGCCGCCACCGCCGCCGCCGCGCCGCCCGAGGACCCGCCGCAGGTCCGCCCCGGGTCCCAGGGATTGCGCGTAGTGCCGTGCAGCGGGCTCTCGGTCAGCGGCTTCTGGCCGAATTCCGGCGTCGCGGTCTTGCCGAACAGGATGGCGCCGGCGCGGCGCAGGCGGGCGACGCACTCCGCGTCCCGGTCCGGCACGTGGTCCTTGAAGATCAGGCTGCCCCAGGTGGTGCGCACCCCCTCGGTCGGCACCAGGTCCTTCACATGCAGCGGCACGCCGTGCAGCGGGGCCAGGGTGTCGCCACGCATCACGGCAGCCTCGGCCGCACGGGCTTCTTCCATGGCGCGGTCGCCGCAGAGGGTGACGAAGGCGTTCAGCAGGGGCTGGGATCGCTCCGCGCGGTCCAGGGTCGCCTGCATGATCTCGACGGGGGAGAGGCGCTTCGTGCGGATGGCGGCCGCCAGGTCCGCGGCGCTGGTCCAGGACAGATCGGTCATGGATGGGAGGGTGCGGCAGGCCGGGCGTCTGGCCAAGCCCCCGGGACCGTGGCAGGAATTCCGGGTCAACCAACGCGGAGGGAAACGCATGCTCGAGGTCGAGACCGTCGAGGCGCTGAAGGCGCATATCGGCAAGAAGCTGGGATCCAGCGACTGGCTGACCGTGGACCAGAAGATGATCGACCAGTTCGCCGAGGCGACGGGCGCACACCAGTGGATCCACATCGATGTCGAGCGCGCGAAGAAGGAGATGCCGGGTGGCAAGACCATCGCGCATGGCTACCTGACGCTGTCCCTGCTGCCGAAGCTGAACCAGGGGATCTTCAAGGTCACCAAGCGCAAGCGCGGCGTGAACTACGGCTCGAACAAGGTGCGCTTCACCGCGCCGGTGCCGGCGGGCGCGCGGGTGCGCGGGCATCTGACGCTGAAGGGGATCGAGGATCTCGGCAATGGCTGCTCCCGCCTGACGATGGAGGCGAGCGTCGAGGTCGAGGGCAGCGAGCGCCCGGCGCTGGTCGCCGAGACGCTGAGCCTCGTCTACGAATAGGCCGCCGGCTTAGCCCTCCCCCGCTGGCGGGGGAGGGTTGGGTTGGGGGTGGCAGCTACCGCCGCGCCGTCGCCGTGGCGATGGTGAAGCGCCTCACCGCGTCCTCATCCAGCACGATGCCGAAGCCCGGCCGGTCCGGCACCGCCAGCATGCCGTCCTTCGGCCGCGGCGCCTCCGGCAACAGGTGCGGCCAGAGCGGGTCGCGCGCCGGGTCTGCGAAGCATTCCACGCAGATCCCGTGCGGGATCGCGGCCAGCATATGCGCGGCGATCTGCGGCTCCTCGTGATGCGCCATCCGCACATCGACCAGCGCGCAGGCCGCGGCGGCGCGGCGCCATTCGGTGATGCCGCCGGCCTCGGAGGCATCGAAGTTCACGATGTCGACCGCCCCCGCATCCAGCAGCCGCCGCACGCCACGCGCCGAATACTCCGACTGGCCCGCATTGATCGGGATGCGGCAGGCGCGGCGGACCTCCGCCATGCCACGCGCCTCGTCGTCCCAGCGGACAGGTTCCTCGAACCAGGCGATGGGCAGGTGCTCGATGGCGCGGGCGAAGCGGATGGCGTCGGGGATGGACCAGCCGCGATTGGCGTCGACCGCGATCATGAAGCCGGAGCCGGCGCCGTCGACCGCGGCCTTCACGCGCTCGGCGTCCTGCTCGGGTGACAGTCCGCCGACCTTCACCTTGCAGCCGCCCATGCCCCAGGCGCGCAGCTGTTCCATCTCCTTCGCCAGGTCCAGCAGCGTCTTGCCCTCGGCGTAGTAGCCACCGATGGAGATGATCGGCAGTTCGGACCGGTACCCGCCGAGCATCTGCCGCACGGACAGGCCCGCGCGCCGGCCCAGCGCGTCCCAGACCGCGGTGTCGAGGCAGGCGATCGCCTCCATCACCAGCTTGCGGTCGCGGTTCGGCATGGTGGTGGCAAAGGCGCGGTCCCAGACGGCCTCGTAGGCACCGGCGTCCATCCCCAGGACCAGCGGCGCCAGCTCCTCCACGATCAGCCGGACAAGCTCCGGCCCGTGCTCACGGTTGTCGCCGTTGTAGACCAGCGCCTCCAACCCGTCGGTGGTGCGCAGGCGCGTGACGATCGCGCAGCGCGTGGTCATGGCATAGACGCTGCCGCTGAACTGCCGCGGCAGCGGGATCTCGATGGCGGTAGCCTCGATGCTGTCGATCTTCATGGCGTGCTGGTCTTCTTGAACGGTTCCCGGCCGCAGCCTAGCCTCCCGGGCAATCCCGGAGGAAGCCATGAACGAGGTCAGCCTGCGCGAGCGCGTGAAGGAACCGCCCAGCGCCGCCCTGGTGGACAGCTACTACCGCCCCGGCCTGGAACGCGCCCGGCCGACCGTCTTCCCGCAGGAGATGTGGGCGCATCTCGCGCATGCGCTGATGCTGGAGGCGCAGGGCATCCTGAAGCCGGAGGTGATCCCGCCGATCCTGCGCTGCGTGCTCGACCTCGCCGAGGCCGGCGTGGACAGCGTGCCGGTCGACTACCGGCAGGAGGATCTCTACAGCTATGTGGAGAAGCGGATCGTCGCGGAGCTTGGCCCCGACATCGGCGGTCGCCTGCACACCGGCCGCAGCCGCAACGACCTGAACGCCACGACCTGGCGCATGGCGCTCCGCGAACGCGTGCTGACGGCGCTGGAAGGTCTTTCGGCCTTGCGCGCGCGGCTGCTGGACATGGCCGAACAGCACAGCACCACCGTCATGCCAGGCTACACCCATTGGCAGCACGCCCAGCCTGTCACCTTCGGCTACTGGCTTCTGGCGGCGGCCGACGTGCTGGCGCGCGATCACAGGCGGCTGGCGGCCTCGCTCGCGCACACCAACCTCTGCCCGCTCGGCGCCGGCGCGCTGACCACCACCGCCTTCCCGCTGGACCGCGCCATGGTCGCCGATCTCCTTGGCTTCGATGCGCCGATGGAGGTGGCCTACGACGCCGTCTCCTCGCACGATGACGGGCTGGAAGCGCTGTCGGCCATGTCGGTGCTGATGACCTTCCTCTCGCGGCTGGCGACCGACCTGATCGCCTGGTCCACCTGGGAATACGGCTTCGTCGAGCCCGCCGACCGGCACAGCGCCGTCTCCTCCATCATGCCGCAGAAGAAGAACCCGGCGGCGCTGGAGCATCTGCGCGCCTCGGCCGGCATGGTCACCGGCGCGCTGACGGCGGCGCTGGCCTGCACCAAGAACACCCCGTTCGCCGACGTGAACGACGCCGTCACCGCGGTGAACGAGCCGATGCTCGACGCCGCGCTGCGCACCGGCCGCGCGCTGGTGCTGATGGAGGAGGTGTTCGCCGGCCTCTCCCTTCGCGCGGAGCGGATGGCGGAGGCCGCGCGCCTCGGCTTCGGCAGCGCGACGGAGCTTGCGGACGTGATCGTGCGGGAAGCGGGGCTCTCCTTCCGCATGGCGCACAACGTCGTCGCCGGCGTCGTCTCCGACGCGCTGGAGCGCGGCATCAGCGCCGACCGTATTACCAGCGCCGATATCGATCGCTCGGCGCAGGCGCATTTCGGCCACGCGCTGTCGATCCCGGACGCGGCGGTGCGCCAGGCGATGGACCCGGCCGAGAATATCCGCACCCGCACCGTCCAGGGCGGGCCGGCGCCGGGCAACATGGCGGCGATGATCACGGGCCGCCGCGCCGCCCTGGCCGCCGATCGCGACGCGGTGCGTGGCATCGCGACGCGCATCGACCAGGCCCGGACGCGCTGCGTCTCGCGGGCACGTGAACGGGTAACGTCGCCCGGCGACGGGCGCAGGTGAAGAAGAAGACATCCTGACGGCACGGGTCCGACACCGTCGCGCCTCCATCCTGACACACCGGATGCCGATGCTTCCGGTGACCTGAAGGAGGTCACCATGTCCAAGACCCGTATCGCCATCCTCGCAGCCGCCATCGGCGCACTCACCCTGGCCCCAGTCGCGGCGGACGCACGGGGTGGCCACAACCGCGGCGGCGGCGGCCATGCCGGCGGGCATCACGGCGGCGGCTGGAACGGCCATGGCTACCGTGGCCACGGCCATGGCGGCTGGGGCTATCGCGCCCCCGCCTACCACGGCGGCTATCGCGCCCCCGCCTATGGCTGGGGTGGCTATCGGGCGCCGGCCTATGGCTGGGGCTGGCGCGCACCGGCGGTCGGCTTCAGCCTTGGGTTCGCCGCGCCGGCCTATGTCGCGCCTCCGGTCTACGCCGCGCCGGCCTATGGATACATCCCGCCGCCCGCGCCCTACGGCTATCTGCCGCAGGCCTATGACGGCGCACCGCCTGCCTACGCACCTGGCTATAGCGAGGGCTACGTGCCGCCGGACCAGGGCCAGCAGAGCTACGCCTATGCCCCACCAGCTGATCCCTATGTCGCCAACAGCATCGCCACCGGCGGCAGCAAATGGTGACTACTCCAGCCTGATATTCGCGCGCCGGATCACCTCGCCCCAGCGCGCGACATCGGCACGAAGAAGGGTCGCGGCGTCATCCGGGGTGCCGCCGCCGGGGTCGAAGCCGGCTTCCTCGATACGCCGGCGCAGCGCGGGATCGGCGAGCGCATCACCCGTCGCCTCCGCCCAGCGGCGCACCACGGCGGGCGGCAGGCCTGCCGGCCCGAACAGCATGTACCAGAGCGTGATATCATAGCCGGCGACGCCGGATTCGATCATGGTCGGCGCCTCCGGCAGCCGCGCGCTGCGCGTCGCCGGTGTCACGGCGAGACCCCGCAGCCGCCCATCGCGGATATGCCCGAGCACGCTCGGCAGCGTGTCGACGTTCACGTCCACAACCCCCGCCGCGAGATCCGTCACCACCTGGCCGCTGCCACGATAGGGCACGTGGACCATCTCGATCCCCGTGGCCTGCTGGAGCAGTACGCCCGCGAGGTGCTGCGCGCTGCCGACCCCGTTGCTGGCGAAGTTCAGCCGGCCCGGACTGGCCCGCGCATGGGCCACGAAGCCCGCGAGGTCACGCGCCGGGGAGCTTGCCGGCACCACGACCACCATCGGCACCGTCGCCACGGTCAGGATCGGCGTGACGTCGCGCAGCGGGTCAAAGGGGGCGGGGCGCATCGCCAGCGGCGCCTGGCCATGGTTGGACAGCGTGCCGAGGTTGACCGTGTAGCCATCCGGCCGCGCGCGGACCATGGCTGCGGCGGCGATGGTGCCAGCGCCACCGGTGCGGTTCTCCACCGCCACGGGCTGGCCCAGAAGCTCCGACAGTTTCGGCGCCAGCAGCCGCGCCAGGATGTCCGTGCCGCCGCCCGGTGCGAAGCCGACCAGCATCGATATCGGGCGCGACGGAAAGGGCGGCTCCTGCGCCCATGCTTGTGTCGCCAGGGGCGTGGCCAGGAGCGCGCGGCGCGGGATCATGGCAGCGGCTCCGCGCCGACTTCCCGCGCCAGCGTGTCGAGTTGCGCGCGCAGCGGCGGCGGTATGGGGATGCCCGCCTTCTCCCGCAGGAGGCGCGTCGCATGGCTGGAATCGCCGGGCAGCGCGATGCGGTCGACCCCGGGCAGGCGCCCGCTGCCGCGGATGTCGCGCGCCAGCGCATCCACCCGCGCCTTGAATTCCGCGACGTCGCCGAAGGCCGCGATGTCGATCGCCATGATCGCCTGGCCGGTGTTGGTCTCGGTGGTGTCGTCGGCGTTGAAGTCCACCACCTCCCGCCCCATCGCCGCGCCGTTCAGCGTGCCGGCGAGCAGGCCGAAGATCAGCGCGAGGCCATAGCCCTTGTACCCGCCGATCGGCATCAGCAGCCCCTCCGCGCTGCGCGTCGGGTCGGTGAGCGGGTTGCCTTGCCGGTCGATCATCCAGCCCTCGGGCATCGCCTCGCCGCGCTGGGCCTTGACCTTCACCTTGCCGTAGGCGGCGACGGTGGTGGCCATGTCGAGCACCACGGGTGGCTCCTCCCCTGCCGGAATCGCGGCGGCGATCGGGTTGGTGGACAGCAACAGCTCGATCCCGCCCCAGGGCGCCAGGTGGTTGGCACTGCCGACGGCGAAGTAGACGCCGATCATGTCGTGCGGCAGCGCCATGCGGGCATAGAGGCTGGCCGGGCCGGCATGGTTGCCGTTGCGCACGCCGCACCAGGCGACGCCCGCACTGCGCGCCTTGGAGATCGCCGTGCGCGCCGCGAGCGATACGGCCAGGTGCCCGAGGCCGTTGTCGCCATCGACCAGCCCCATCGCCGCGCGTTCCTGCACCAGCGTTGGCACGGCGACGGGGTTCATGCCGCCGGCGCGGATGCGGCGGACATATTGAGGCAGGCGGAAGACGCCATGCCCGTCGGCGCCGATCAGGTCCGCCTTGACCATGAGCTGCGCGACGGTCGCGGCATCGTCCGCGGGGACACCGACGGCCTGGTAGACGCCGGCGATGAAACGGCGGAGCTGCTCGGCGGTGACCATGGGCGCCTCCCTCGACGATGCGTCATCGTTCCAGGAAGCGCGGCCGCGGGGAAGCCCCGCGGTGCCGGGTCAGCGGCGCGCGCGGGCGATCAGGCGCTTGGCGCGTTCGACGACGGGGATGTCGACCATCGCGCCCTCGAAGGCGACGGCGGCCTTGCCCTCCGCCACGGCGGCGTCGAAGGCGGCGATCAGGCGGCGGGCGCGGTCGGCTTCCTCGGCGGAGACGCCATATTCCTCGTTGACGATCGGCACCTGCGTCGGGTGGATGCAGGCGGCGACGGCGAAGCCGAGGCGGCGGGACCGGCGCAGCCCGGCGCGATAGCCCTCGAGGTCGTTGAAGTCGGCAAAGGGCCCGATCGAGCCAAGCGGCAGGATCCTCGCCGCGCGGCAGGCGGTCACGTTGGCCATGCCGTAGTGATACAGCATGTCGGCGCCGGGCTGCGCCTCGATCTCCATCGCCAGGTCCTCGACGCCGATGCTCATCGCCGCCATGCGCGGATCGGCGCTGGCGATGGCGTGCAGGTGCGGGATGGCGTCGGGCGTCTCCACCAGCGCGATGAAGCGCGTGCTGCCGACCGCCATGCCCATCGCGGCTTCCCGCACGGCGACGACCTCGGAGAGCAGCTTGATGTGCTCCGGCCCCATCACCTTGGGCAGCATCAGCGCCTTGACCTTCGGCATCACGGCCGCGGTGATGTCGGGGATGCAGAGCTCGAGCGGCCGGTTCACCCGCACCAGCACGTCGGCGCCTGACTGGCCGACCGTCTCGGCGGCCTTGGCCAGGGCATCGCGCGCGGCCTGCTTCTCGGGCAGCGGGATGCTGTCTTCCAGATCCAGGATGATGCCGTCGGCGCCGCGGGTATGCGCCTTGGCGACGAAGCGCTCGCCCGTCGCGGGGACGAACATCAGCGACCGCCAGGCGGGCAGGGACATCGCGGTCATCTAGCTGTTCTCCTCTGCGGCGCCGGAAGCGAGCATGGATTCGATGGTCGCATCGTCGAAGCCAAGCTCGCCCAGGATCTCGCGCGTCTGCTTGCCGAGGCGGGGGGCGGGCAGGGTCTCCTGCCGCATGCCGCCGCGAAAGGTGACGGGGGTGCGGGTGCGGCGAATGCGGCCCTCGGTCGGGTGCTCGTCGAAATTCCAGAAGCCGACATCCTGCAGATGCGGGTCGGTCAGCAGGTCGTCGATCGAGTTGTAGCCGGCCGCCGGCACATCGGCCTTGGCGAAGATCTCCAGCCATTCCGCGGTGGTCTTCTGGGTCAGCGCCTCGACCTGCACCTTGAAGTAGTCGGCGGCGTTGATGGTGCGGCTGATGCTGCTCTCGAAGCGCGGATCGGTCTTGAGCTCGGGGCGGCCAACGGCGTCGAAGAAGGCGAAGGCCTGCTTGTTGTTGTTCGGGCGGACCGTCAGGTACCCGTCCTTGGTCGGCAGCGGGCGATAATCGGGCGAGAGCAGGCGGCCATCCCCGGTTGGCCCCTCGGGCGGATCGAAGGTGGCGGCGCCCAAATGCTCGCTCATCACGAAGCTAGCCATGCTCTCGAACATCGGCACCTCGATGCTCTCACCGACGCCGGTCTTCTCGCGGCGGTAGAGCGCGAAGCCGATGGCCTGGGCGGAGACGAGGCCGGTGATATGGTCGGTCATCACCATCGGCACGAAACGTGGCTCCCCGATCGCGCGCTGGAAGGTGCCCGCCACGCCGGAGAGCGACTGGATCACCGGGTCATAGGCGGGGCGGTTGGCGTAGCGGCCATCCGTGCCGAAGGCGACGATACCGCAATGGATCAGCCGGGGGTTGATCGCGCTGAGGCTCTCGTAGTCGAGGCCCGCGCGCTTCAGCGCCGCTGGCCGGACGTTGGAGACGAAGACATCGGCGCCAGCGATCAGCCGCTTCATCGCCTCCATCCCCTCGGGCTGTTTGATGTCGAGGACGATGGAACGCTTGTTGCGGTTGAAGTTGATGAACTTCCCCGACATGGCGGGGCTGCGGCTGCCGGCGGCGAGGTAGCGAAGAATGTCGCCGCCGCCAGGCGCCTCCACCTTCACCACATCGGCGCCCTGGTCGGCGAGGGTGCGTGTGCAGATCGGCCCCACCACCACGGTGGTGAGGTCGATGACCTTCACGCCTTCAAGCGGGCCGCCACTCATGCCGCCGCAAACCGGCACTCGGCCTCGCCGCAGAGATAGCCCTCGGCGCTCTGCACCCAGGTGGCGACCTTCCCTTCAGCATCCGGCGCATGGCCGCAGAAAGTCACGGTATCGCCGACCGAGATGGGGCGGGAGAGGCGCGCGGTGAAATGCGTCAGGCGGCCCTTGGTGTGCTTCACGGCGCTGTCCAGTAGAAGCTGCATGGTCAGCCCGCCATTCTGCACCGTCGCCGGGTAGCCTTCCTCGTCGCGGGTGTAGTCGGCGTCGTAGTGGATGCGATGGGCGTTCCAGGTCGTCGCGGAATAGCGAAAGACCAGGGGCGAGCTCAGATGCTTCGTCACCGACCACGCCGCATCCCTGGGCGCCGGCACCGGCGTGCTGGTGCCGGATTTCTCGCCGGGCTTCACCGCCTCCCGGTAGATGGCGTCGAACTCCTCCGTGGCGATCACCTCGTCCCCACGGCGGATGATGTGGCGCATGGTCAGCACGGTGATGAAGCCGGTGCGGGCCTGCTTCGGCACGATCGCCGCGACCTCCGCCGTGCGCGTCGCTGTGTCGCCGATGCGCAGCGTGCCCGGCATATGCACGCGCCGCCCCGCGCCCATGCGCCGCGGCAGCGGGATGGGCGGCAGGATCACGCCGGGCTTGGGGTGGCCATCGGCGCCGATATCGCTCTGCCGCGTCGCGTCGCAGAAGAACATGTTGAACCAGTGCGGCGGCAGGGCATCGCCCTTCCTGAAGCTGTCCGGGTCGAAGTCCAGCATGCCCGCGATCTTCCGCACGGTGCCGAGGGTGATCTCCTCCTCCACCGTGCGGGTGCGGCCCACCCAGGATTGAAGCTCGTCGCTGAGGGTCAGGGACATCGGGGGGCTCCTACTCGGCCACGAGGTTCAGCTTGCGGATCAGCCCACCCCAGCGCTCCGCATCGGCCTGGGCGCGGGCGGCGAATTGCGCCGGCGTGTTGGGCTCGGCCGCATCGGCGCCGACGCGCGCATAGGCGGCGCGCACCGCCTGGTCGGCCAGGGCCTCGTTCAGGGCCGCGTTCAAGCGCTGCACCACCGCGTCGGGCGTGCCGCGCGGCACGGCGATACCGAAATAAGCATTGGCCTCGAAGCCCGGGATGGTCTCGGCCACCGCCGGCACGTCGGGCCAGTTCGGGCGGCGCTGCGGCGTGGTGACCGCCACGGGCCGCACGCCGGCGGTGCCGCGGATCGCCTCTGCCTCCGGGATGCCCATGGCGCGGCAATGGATCCGCCCGGCCAGCAGGTCCGCCATGGCCTGGGTGGTCTGACGATAGGGCACGTGCACCATGTCGAGGTTCAGCCGTGCGCCGATATCCTCCATGATCAGGTGCGTGATCGCGCCGACGCTGGCCGAGGCATAGGTGAACTTGCCCGGATTGGCGCGGATCCAGGCTGCGACCTCGGTGAAATCCTTGCCGGGGATGGAGTTGTGCACGATCAGCATGTTCGCCGTGGTGCAGAACAGCCCGACCGGCGTGAAGTCGCGGGCCGCGTCGTAGCTCACCTGCTTGTAGAGCAGGGCGTTCAGGCCGCTATTGGTGCCCGGCCCCGCGACGAGCATCGTGTAGCCATCGGCGGGTGAGCGGGCGACGATCTCGGCGGCGAGGTTGCCATTGCCCCCGGGTCGGTTGTCCGCCAGCACGGGCTGGCCGAGGCGGGTCGCGAGCGCCTCCGCCGTCACGCGGCTGACGATGTCGGTCTGGCCGCCGCCGCCGAAGGTGATGACCAGCCGCAGCGGCCGGTCCGGGAAGCCAGCCTGGGCGCGCAGCACCCCGGGCATGGTGAGCGTCGCGGCAGCCCCGGCAAGCAGGGCGCGGCGTGCGTGGATCGGTTCCTCCGTCATGGGCCGGACTGTAGGCGTCCCCCTCCAGCCACGCCAGACGGGGTCGCGCCAGACGCGGCACCCGCATGCAAAGCCGGCGCTTCCCTTCCTGGCCGGGTCGGCGATGATGGCAGTGCAAGGGAAGGAACCGCCGATGGAACGCCACTACGGCTGGGTCATCGTGGCCGTGGGCGCGCTCGTGAGCTGTGTGAGCATGGGCTCGCTGTTCTCGCTCGCGGTCTTCCTCGACCCCATCGCTGCCGATACCGGCTGGTCACGCGCCGGCATCTCCGGCGCCATGACGGTGGCCTTCATCGCCATGGGCCTTGGTGCCTTCGGCTGGGGGGCGGTCAGCGACCGCTACGGGCCCAGGCTGGTGGCGCTGGCTGGTGGCGCGTTGCTGGGCGCGGGGTTGCTCCTGGCCAGCCGGGCGGAAAGCCTG
>JAIYAI010000246.1 GCA_027489135.1 Acetobacteraceae bacterium | reverse complement strand
GCCGACGAAGATGTTGATGTGCCGCCGCACCGCCGGCCTGCCGTCGCAGAGCCGGTCCCGCATGCCGGGCCAGCGCGCCTCCAGCGCGGCGATCGCCTCGGCGACGGTGGCGGAATCGGGCAGTTCCACCGCGCGCGGCGCGCCGGGGAAGAGCCGCACCAGCGCCTCCGGCAGCAACACTCTCATCCCGGCACCAGCATGGTCTCCACGGAGGAGATCGTCGGCAGGTGCTCGGCGATGCAGGCCCAGCTCTCGCCCTCGTCGGCGCTGGCGAAGACCGCGCCCGTGCCCGTGCCGAAATAGACCCCGGCGGGGGTGAGCGTGTCGGTCGCCATGGCCTGGCGCAGCACGCCGAAGAAGGCGTCCTTCTGCGGCAGGCCGTGGCGCAGCGCCTGCCAGCCCTGGCCGCGGTCGCGCGTACGCCAGACCGCTGCCTTACCCTCCGGCACGTAGCGGCCGAGCGTGTCGCCGTTCAGCGGCAGCAGGAAGAGCTGGTCCGGGTCGCGCGGGTGCGCGGCGGCGGGGAAGCCGAAGCTCGAGGGCAAGCCGGCCTCGATGCTCTGCCAGCTCAGCCCGCCATCCTCGCTGCGGTACATGCCGCAATGGTTCTGCTGGTAGAGGCGGTTCGGCATGCCCGGCGCCATGACCATGCAGTGCACGCATTGGCCGTATTCCGGGTAGCGCTGGTCCTCCGGCAGGAAGTCGCAGCGCGTGCCGCTGTTGCGGGGCTGCCAGGTCGCGCCGCCATCCGCCGTGTGGAAGACGCCGACGCTGGAAATCCCGACCCAGAGCTGATTCGGGTCTTCGGGATGCGGCACCAGGGAATGCAGGATCAGCCCGCCGAAGCCCGGCACCCAGTGCGGGCGGGAGGGATGCGCGCGCAGCCCCGCCACGTGCTGCCAGCTTTCGCCGCCGTCGGTGCTGCGGCACAGCCCCGCCGGCTCAACGCCGGCCCAGAGCACACCACCGACACCGCGCGCGAGGCTCCAGACCGCCTTGATCGGCGGCTCGCCCTCCCCGTAGGTCAGGCCGGCGCTGGAATGCGCCCAGGACTCCCCGCCGTCGGTGCTGCGCCACACTGCCGGGCCGAACCATTCATTGACGCCGCCGGCGAGGATCGTGCCGTCGACGCCGATCGCATGCATAATCGGCCAGGCATCGCAGAGCGGCCCGCGCAGCGACCAGGCGTCTCTCGCCCCTGGGCGCGTCGCCGCATCGCCCTCCAGCAAGAAGAGGCCCTTCTTCGTGCCGACCAGCAGCCGGATGCGCCCCGCCATGGGTCAGCCCACCCGCTCGTAGCGGCCGGACATGATCCGCTGCCACGACCCGTCCGGCTGCAGGACTTCCGAGGTCAGGATGCGCACCGCATCGCCCTCCATCGTCACGCTGTCGCGGTAGCGCGCCATGCCGGGCCCGTGCATCGCCGGTCCTTCGGTATCCAGCGCGAGCGTCATGGCGCTCTCGTCGAGGCTGCCGTCGTAGACGAACATCCACGGCATCATCGATCCCACGAAGGTGCCGCGGAAGCGCTGCGTGGCGGGATCGGCGCCGAGGGTGACGACCATGCGCGCGACGCCGCCGCCGCCGGGGCAGTCGCCCTCGCTCTCGCCGATGACCCAGTAGCTGCCGAGCATGCGCACGCGCTCCGTCGCCGTGCCGCGCATCGGCGGCTCGCCCGGCGGCCCGTCGCATTCCGAGGTGACACGCCATTCGCCCAGCAGCCGGGTCAGCCAGCCATGATGCGGCAGCGGGTCGATGCTGAACGGCGTGCCCGGCGGCGGCGCCATCAGCACCGCGGCCAGCTTGTCCAGCGTCTGGGCCCAGCCCGGGACGAAGCCCATCGCTTCATGCTTCGCCCGCATCTCCGCGGTCGGGTGGCGCCAGCGGGCGGTGAAGCGCGTGCCGATCGGGTCGGGCTCGAAGACCAGGTCGCCGACCGCGCCGGGCAGCGGCGGCCCCTCGTCGCCCTCTGGGATGGACAGGCGCAGCAGCCGACCCGGCTCCACCGCCTCGATCCGCATGGTGTTGGGATAGTCCTTGCCGGATGCGTCACGCATCACGGTGCGGTGGGTGCCGCCGGGGCGGAGGTCGATCGCGCAGTCCGGCACGGACATGCAGTAGGGGCCGAACCAGCGCTTCACCTGCTCCGCCTCGGTCCAGGCGGCGAAGACCGCCTCCGGCGGGGCCGGCAGCAGGCGGGTCATGGTCAGGTCGCGTGCGTCATGCGCCGCGCCCGCCAGCATGGCGTGCGTGTCCATCGTCACTCCCTCCGTTCGTCTTGGTTCAGGTCGCGCCGTAGTGGGCGACCAGGCGCTCCAGCGATTCCGTCCAGCCCCTGGTGTGGCGCGTCGCCGTCGCGTCGTCGGCGAAGCGATCATGCACCAGGGTCAGCCGCGTGCCCCCCGGCACCGCCGCCAGCGTGACGGTGACGCGGGAGACGCGCTCCGGCGTGCCGGCCCAGGCCCAGGAGAAGACGAGGCGCCGCTCCGGCTCGATCACCTCGTAGCCGCCGCCGACCTCGTGCCGCGCCCCGGTGTTCTCGCGCAGCACCACCCGGAACCGGCCGCCGACCCGCAGATCCGCCTCTGCCGCCTCGACCCGCGTGTGGTGCGGGCCGAACCACAGCGCCATCATCCCGGGCTCGGTCCAGGCGGCCCAGACCCGGCCCGGCGGCGCGCGCAGCGTCCGTTCCAGGGCCAGCCTCGGCCCCTCCATGGTCGTGCTCATGCCCGGTCCTCGATCGCGGCGGCCAGGCGGTCGAGGCTCTCGCCCCAGAACTGCCGGTAGCGGGCCAGCCAGGCCATGGCGTCCTCCATCGGCGCCGGCGTCAGGCGCACATGCACACTGCGCCCGTCCTTGCGCCGGGCGATCAGCCCCGCCCCATCCAGCACGTCGAGATGCTTCATCACCGCCGGCAGCGAGATCGGCAGCGGCCTGGCGAGGTCGCTGATCGTCGCATCCTCGGCCTCCGCGAGGCGGGCGATCAGGCCACGCCGCGTCGGGTCGGACAGGGCAGCGAATAAGCGGTCCAGGGCGGGTTCGGAAGACTTAACCATGAAGTTAAACGTAGCGATGCCGGGCGCCCGGCGTCAACGACGCATGGCAGCCCCTCGCGCAGGGGTGACCGCCGCCCCTGGCGCGCCCCGCCGTCGCGCGGTCTGATACTGCCGACAGGCCCCGGGAGAGAGATCAACGTGACCACAGCCCCCCGGGCGACCCGCAAGGCCTGGGCGATCGTCATCGCCGGCTTCATCGCCTTCACCGTCAGCGCCAGCCTGATGCACGCCTACACCGTGTTCCTGCTGGCCTTCATCGAGGATTTCCAATGGGGCCGCGGCGAGGCCTCCATCGCCTATTCCGTCGGGCAGATCGTGGGCGGCGTCTGTTCCCCGCTGGTCGGCAACATGGTGGACCGGCTGGGCTCGCGACGGATGGTGCTGCTCGGCGGCGTGCTGATCGCGGTCGGGCTTCTGGGCACATCCTTCGCCAATGCGCTGTGGCAGGTGGTCTTCCTCTACGGCGTGGTCATGACCTTCGGCTCCGCCTGCATCGGCCTCGTCGTCTTCGTGCCGCTGGTGTCGCGGCTGTTCACGGCGCAGCGCGGCATGGCGATCTCCATCCTGCAATCGGCCAACGGCTTCGGCCGCGCCATCTCCGCACCCGTGGCGCAGCTGATGGTGGACGGCATCGGCTGGCGCAGCGCCTACCTGGTGCAGGCGGGCGTGATGGCGGTGCTGGTCATCCCGCTGGCGCTGATGTTTCCCCGCTTCGCCGCCGAACCTCGGGCCGTCGTTGCCGCCGATGCCGCCCCGGTGCGCGGCTGGACCTTGGGCGAGGCCACGCGCACCCGGCATTTCTGGCTGCTCTGGTTCGTCTACATGTGCACCGGGCTCGGCAGCTTCTTCGTCTCCCTGCACCAGCTGGCCTTCGCGGTGCAGATGGGCTTCGACCCGCTCTACGCCGCGACGGTGCTGGGCACGGGCGCGGTGCTGGCGTTGCCGGGGGTGATCCTGACGGGCAGCATCTCCGACTACATCGGGCGGGAACGGGCGGCGCTGCTCGCCTATGCCATCTCGATCCTCGGTGTCGTCTGCGCGCTGCTGATCGAGGGGCCGGGCGACCACGTGCTGCTCTGGCTGCATGCCTGCCTCTTCGGCATCACCTGGGGCGCGCGCGGCCCGGCGATCACGGCGAAGACGGCGGACCTGT
>JAIYAI010000120.1 GCA_027489135.1 Acetobacteraceae bacterium | reverse complement strand
GGCGCTGCGGGCTTCATGATCCGCGACGGCGAGTTGGCCGAACCGGTCAGCGAGATCACCATCGCCGGCAGCCTCGCCGAGATGCTGCGGCACCTGACGCCGGCCGACGACCTGGAGTTCAAGCGCGGCACCGACAGCCCGACGCTGCGCGTCGAGGGGCTGACGCTGGCGGGGGCCTGAGGCAGGCGCACGACGCCACGGATGGCTTGCGGCGCCGCGTGGCGGGTGGAAGGCTGGCGCGAACACCGAGGACACGCGCCCATGACCTGGTTCCCCCGCCGCGCCGGCCTGGCCTGCCACGACCTCGACGCGGGCGCGCATTTCTTCGGCGCGCTGCTCGGCCTCGGCGCCGCGACGCGCGTGGATGATGGGACGGTCGACATCGGCACGGGGCTGCGCCTGACGCGGCCCAAGCGGACGCTGGGGCGGCACGGCGCGATGCTGCTGGGCAGCACCGGCGCGCGGCACCTCGCGCTCGACGTCCCGGACCTCGCCGCCGTGGCGCGCAACCTGGCCCGCGCCGGGCAGCCCTGCGTCGCGGCCGATCCCACTGAACTCGGCGCCGAGGGTGTCTGGACGATCGAGCCCGGCGGCAACCTGATCGCCTTCCGCCAGGCCGGGCCCGGCGCCGCGCCCGGCGGCGGGGACGGCTGGGTGCTGCACCACGTGAACCTGGAAGTGCCGGACGTGCGCGCGACCGCCGCCTTCTTCCTGGAGATGGCCGGCATCGCCGAAGGGCCCTGGAAGGCGCCCGCGTCGCGCGGCGACTTCTCCACCGACCCGCGCGAACTCGCGCCCCTGCCCAGCGGCGCGCAGAACGAGGGCATCCACGTCATCCGCGCCGATCCGGGCTTCGCCTTCCGCAACCGCTTCATCCACAACCCCTCGATCGGCGGGCACCCGGCCTTCTGCGTGGCCGACGTGTCGGTGGTGAAGGCGCGCCTCACGGCGGCAGGCATCCCGGTGACCGATGCCGGGACCTATGCGATGGCGGGGATGCACCAGCTCTATGTGATGGATCCCTCGGGCAACATGATCGAGGTGAACCAGCGCGTCGGGTAGGGCGCGGGGCGAATTCCCATCGCCGACAAGGACCTGCCCCGGATGCCGGACAAAATCGGCGGTCCGGGGCCGCACGCGGCGGGACAGCGGGTTTCCCACGGAAACAAGGGCCTGTGCGGAACGCCGGACAAATTCGCGGGCCCGGCCGCGCCAGGCGGCGGCGCGGGCCGCCCATCCTGCCTGACCTGATCCGCCGCATGGTGCCATGGGATCCTCAGGGAAAAGCCGCGCAGCGTAGCCTATCGATATAGGATTTTATACCTATTTCGCTGGCACGGACGCTGCCGCACCATGGCCGAAACAGGATGTCCCATCCCGCAACATGACCTGTCCCTCACCCCCCGGCGCGACGCTTGCCCTGCAGGAGCACATGGAGACCGCGGCGCGCGACCGCGGCCTGCCCGCCGCCCCGCTGCTGGCCGTGCTACGGGAGATGGCGGCGACGGGACTGACGGAGACCGCGGTCCGGCACAGGGTCGGCCCCGCCGTCGACCTGTTGCAGGAGATCGCGGGGCGCCTCGCCGATACGGGCGCCGTCCCGCGGGCGGACGTCGCCGCGGCCCGCACCCGCGCCTGGTCGCTCATCGCCGAAGGCGACATCGCCGAAGGCGACATCGCCGGGGCCGAGGCAGTGCTGCGCGGCGCACGCGATGCCCTCGAGCCACCGCCCGGGCGGACCGCACCGCCACGCGCGACGCCGCCGGCGGACGAACCGGCACAGCCCCGGCCGTTGCCGCAGGCAGCCGACACGGCGCAGCCCCGGGCGGTGCTGCTGACCGACGAGGCGCTCCTTGCCGCGCTGCGGGGCCCCTTCACCGAGGCCGCCGGGATCCTCGCCGAGGCGGCGCGGCTGCTGGAGCCCGACGCGGTCGCCGCCGCCGCGGCCTGGCGCCTCGCCGCGCGATGCCTGCGCGTCGGCGGCGAGATCGCGGACGACCCTGCGCTGCTGGACGCGGCGCTGCGCCACCTGCAGCAGGAGGTGCTGCCGCGCGTCCCGCGCGACGCCCATCCCCTCGACTGGGCCGCGACGCAGAACGCGATCGGGCTTGTCCAGTTCGAGATCGGCAAGCGCGGCGGCGAGGAGGCGGTGCCCCATGCCGTCGCCGCCTTCGAGGCCGCGCTCGAGGAACGCCGCCGCGACCGGATGCCGGAGGACTGGGCGAAGACGCAGTGCAACCTCGGCGATGCGCTCCGCCTGCTCGGCCGGCACGGCGACCTCGACCTGCTGCGCCGTGCCGTCGCCGCCTACACCGCCGTGCTGGAGCACTGGACGCGCGCGCGCGTGCCGCATCTCTGGACCTTCGTGCAGCGCGACATCGCCCGCACGCTGCATGTCCTGGCGTTCTTCGGCGACGGGGCGGCGCTGCGCCGCGCCATCCCCGCCTACGAGGCGGCACTGGAAGGATTTCCGCCGGATCCCTACGATTGGGCGGAGACGCAGACCCTTCTCGGCCAGGCCCTCCTGGAGCTTGGCAATGCCGGCGAGGACGACGCGCCGCGGCGCGCCGCCGCCGCCTTCGAGGCGGCGCTGGCGGCCTACGGGCGGGCCGGGATGCCGGCCGAAGCGGCGCGGGCCCAGGCCTGCCTCGGCGACGCGCTGCGCATGCTCGGCGAGCGCGGCGACACGGCAGCCCTGCACCGCGCCGTTGCCGCCTACGAGGCCGCGCTGGCGCCCGAGACGCGCGACGACACGCCGGCCGACCGGGCGGCGCTGCAGAACGCGCTGGGCGCGGTTCTGCGCCTGCTGGGCGAGCAGGGCGACACGGCCTATCTGCGGCGCGCGGCGGCGGTCCACGCCGCCGCGCTCGACCTCTGCACCGCGGAGGACGACCCCGTCGCCTGGGGCCACACGCAGCAGGCGCTCGCCAGCACCTTCTACCAGCTCGGCCGGCGCGGCGATGCCCAGGCCTGGCATCGCGCCATCGCCGCCGGGGAGGCGGCGCTGGACGCGTTCGGCCGCGCCGGCCTGCCGCTGGACGGCGTGGTCGCCCGGAACACCATCGGTGTCGCCCTCACCGAACGTGGCGACCAGGGCGAAACGGCGGCGCAGCAGGACGCCGTGGCCATGCTGGAGGCGGCGCTGGCGGACTGCCCGCGCGACAGGGCCCCGCAGCTCTGGGCGCGGACGCAGAACAACCTGGGCGCCGCGCTCGCCGCCATCGGGGAGCGCGGCGACGAGGCCGCGCTGCGCCGCGCCGCCGCCGCCTTCGAGGCGGCGCTGGAGGAGCGCAGCCGCGAGGCCACGCCGGAGGCCTGGGCGCAGACCATGGGCAACCTCGGCAACGTGCTGCACAGCCTCGGCCTGCTCGGCGACGAGGATGCGCTGCACCGGGCCGTCTCGACGCATGAGGCGGCGCTGCGCGTACAGCCCGCGGACCGCGTCCCGCTGGATTGCGCGATCACGCTCAACAATCTCGGCACCGTGCTGCGGACGCTCGGCGAACGTGGCGACCTCGCGGCGCTGCGGCGCGCGACCGAGGCCTTCGAGTTCGCGCTGGCACTCTTCGAGGCCCGCGACTCGCCGGCGCTTGCGGCACGGGCGCGGCACAACCTGGAGGTGGCCTACGCCCTGCTGCCGCGGGCGTGACGCACCGGCAGGCGGCACCGCCTCAGCGGGGCCTCACGGGGGGGGGCCTCAGCGCGCCATCGAGAGGCACTGCCCGCCGCTGCAGACGCCGCTGGTGCCACCGGAGCGATAGCCGGTCACACGGTTGTTGAGGGCGCCGGAGCAGGCGATGCTCGGGTTGGCGAGGCAGTTGCGCTGGCCGCCATACCCGCCCGAGGCATTCGCGGCCTGGGCGGAGGCCATGTAGGTGTTGCCCCCCGCGATGAGCTGCGCCTGGGCCGCGCTGTAGCGCCGCATCGTCCGGGTCAGGCTGTCGACGAAGATGTACTCGCCGCCGATCTCCTCGCAGAGCATGCCGCCGGCCTGCGGCATGGCCGTGCAGCGGCCGAGATTGGCGTTCTGCACCACCTCGCCGCAGGCCGCGAGGCTGAACGCGGCGCCGAGCGCGAGGCCGGACACCGCGAGGATGCGGCGGAGATGGCGTCGGGTGCCGGCGGGGATGAAGGACATGGTCCGGGTCTCCTGGCTGGACCGCTCCTGGCCCCTGCGGGCCAGGGGAAGCGGTCTCGACAGGAGGGAGTGAAGCGCAGGGCGCGGCGGGGCACGGTTCCCCGGGGAACAGGCCGACGGTGCGGTCGCGGCCCGCCCGTTCAGAGATACCGCGCGGTCACGTGCGCGACGAAGTCGCCCGGATCGAGCGGCTTGCCCGTCGCGTACCGCAGCAGGTCCTGGAAGCCGAGGCGCGATCCCTGCCCGTGCACATGCGTGCGCAGCCAGGCGACCAGGGGCAGCAGGTCGCCCCGCGCCATCGCGGCGTCGAGGTCCGGGATCGCCCGCCGCGCCGCCTTCATCAACTGCGCCGCCGCCATGGCGCCCAGCGTGTAGGACGGGAAGTAGCCGAAGGCGCCGTCGTGCCAGTGGATGTCCTGCAGGCACCCGCGCGCATCATCCGGCGGCGCGATCCCCATCAGCGCCGCGAAGCCTTCGTTCCAGGCGCCGGGCAGGTCGGCGACGGCGAGGCTCCCCTCGATCATCGCGCGTTCCAGCCGGAAGCGCAGGATGACATGCGCGGGGTAGGTCAGCTCGTCGGCGTCGACGCGGATGAAGCCGCGGCCGACCCGGCGCCAGAGCCGCGCCAGGTTCGCCGTCTCGTAGGGCGCCGGGTCGCCGCCGAAGGCCTGGCGCAGCTCGCCGCCGAGGAAGGTGAGGAAGGCATCGGATCGGCAGGCCTGCATCTCGACGATCAGGCTCTGGCTTTCATGCGCCGCCATGCCCGCGGCCTCGCCCACGGGCTGACGCGCCCAGGCGGCGGGCAGGCCGCGTTCGTAGAGCGCGTGCCCGGTCTCGTGCAGCACGCCCAGCATGGACTTGGCGAAGTCCTGCTCGCTGTAGAAGGTGGTTATGCGGATGTCGGTCGGCGTGCCACCGCAGAAGGGGTGCAGGCTCTCGTCGAGCCGCGCATGGTCGTAGTCGAGGCCCACACGGGCCGAGAGGCTGCGGCAGAGCGCGCGCTGCACGGCGACGGGAAAGGGGCCGGTCGGTGCCTGGGCGGCGGGCTTCGCCGCATGGATCGCCTCGGC
>JAIYAI010000362.1 GCA_027489135.1 Acetobacteraceae bacterium | reverse complement strand
CGAGGTGGTGATCACGCGGGAGCAGGGCTGCTGCGGCGCGCTCGACCACCACATGGGCCACCATGATCCGGCGATGCGGCTGGCGCGCGCCAACATCGAGGCCTGGTCGCGCGAGATCGAGGGCGCGGGGCTGGATGCGGTGGTGATCAATGCCTCGGGCTGCGGGACGACGGTGAAGGACTACGGCCACATGTTCCGCGCCGAGGCGCCGGCGCTCGCCACGCGCGCCGCACAGGTGGCGGGGCTGGCGAAAGACGTCTCCGAGGTGCTGACGCAGTTCGGCTACGCGCCCACGCGCGACGCGCCGGGGCTTACGGTCGCCTACCACGCCGCCTGCAGCCTGCAGCACGGCCAGAAGATCACCGACCTGCCGAAGGCGCTGCTGAAGAAGGCCGGCTTCGTGGTGAAGGAGCCGGCGGAGGCGCATCTCTGCTGCGGCTCGGCCGGGACCTACAACATGATGCAGCCCGAGATAGCCGGGAGGCTGAAGGCGCGCAAGCTGGAGAACCTGGGACGCACCAAGGCGGACCTGATCGCCTCGGGCAATATCGGCTGCCTGACGCAGCTTGGCGACGGGGCGATGCCGGTGGTGCACACGGTGGAACTGCTCGACTGGATGGCGGGGGGGCCGAAGCCAGCCCCGCTGGGGTAGGGAGGGATTGCCATGGTGACGGGACGCTGCCTCTGCGGCGCGGTGACCTTCGAGAGCGACGCGGAGCCCATCGCGCGCCGCGCCTGCTGGTGCCGGGACTGCCAGTACCTCGCCTCCGGCAACGCCACGGCGAACGTGATCTTCCGCAGCGATGGGTTCCGGTCGACGGGCATGGTGACCGAGTATGTCAGCACCGCCGATAGTGGCGCGGTGATGCGGCGGAGCTTCTGCGGCGCCTGCGGCACACCGCTGTTCAGCCGGGCGGAGAGCCGACCCCAGCTTGTGGTGGTGCGGGTCGGCGCGCTGGACGAGGCTGCGCGTTACGGCCCCGAGAGCACGATCTGGACCGCCTCCGCACCGCCCTGGGCACGGATCCCCAATAGCCCGCTGAACTGCACGGGGCAGCCGGCGCCGGTGGCGTCGTGAGCGACGCAGGCGCGCACGCCAGCGGTGTCGTGAGCGACACAGGCGCGCACGCCAGCCGTGTCGTGAGCGACGCAGGCGCCCACGCCAGCCGTGCCGTGAGCGACGCAGGCGCCCACGCCAGCCGTGCCGTGAGCGACCCTGTCGCGGAGAGTCTCGCGCTGCTGGCCGAACGGGTCGGCGACCCGGCGGCGCTGGTCTACGCGAAGCTGTTCGCGCAGTACCCCGAGGCCGAGGCGCTGTTCGTCATGGATCGGGGCGGGCAGGTGCGTGGTCAGATGCTGTCGATGGTGTTCGAGGCGCTGCTGGATGGTGGCGAACGGCTCGGCGGGCTGATCGGCATCGAGCGGATGAACCACCTCGGCTACGGCGTGGCGGCGGAGGCCTTCGACGGCTTCTACCTGCTGCTGATGGAGACGGTGCGGGAGGCGCTGGGGACAGCGTGGACGGAGGCGATGGAGCGGGGTTGGCGGGCGAGGATCGCGGTGGTGGCCGGCGTGGGGTGACGCGCATCGCCATCGCCGCCCTGCTGGGTATCGGCCACCATGGATCAGGGTGATCCTGCTTCCGGTCGAGCGGGATGCTGCATGATGCTTCTGGCCCTGAATCAACTCCCCGCAGCTTGGGGACCCGAACGGCTGATTTGCTTCTTCATGGTCGCTTGCCGCCAAGCCGCGATCCCTCCTGCGAAGCCAGGTACCCACGGCTGTGCTCCGCTGCGATCGGCTTGAAGGCTCAACGCTTATGCAGCACGTGCAGAGAGGCCCAGGCTTTCCAGGATATGCCGAGGAACTGGCGCCTGCGCTGCGCAGCCTGCACAGTGTCCGGGTGACGCCGTCCCTCGACACCCAGCGCGCCGACCTCGACCGCCTGCGTCCGCTGGCGCCGGCGGCGCTGCGCAGCCTCGAGCATCCGTCGCGCACCGGCATCTGATGGTCTCCCACCCCTTCAACGACGGCAACGGCCGCACCGCGCTGCTGCCGATGAAGCTGCTGCTGATCCGCGGCTGCTCGCCGCCGGTTGCGGTGCGCCCCGTCGACCGGCCCGCCCATGTCGCGGCGTTGCGGCTCCTCCAGGCCGGCGGCGGCACTGCGGACTTCGATGGCCTGCTGCTGCGGCGGCTGGAGGAGACGCTGGACGAGGGTCTCGCCGCGCTGCGCGAGGCCGTGCCGGCCCCCTGAGGATCACCCCATGCGCATCGCCATCATCGGCACCGGGGGCATCGGCGGCCCGCTCGGCGCCTCCTTCGCCACCGCCGGGCACGAGACCTGGTTCCTCGCACGCGGCGCGCATCTTGCCGCGATCCGCACCAACGGCCTGCGCATCGAGGGCGACCGCGGCGAGACCCTGGTGCGCCCCGCGTTGGCCACCGACGACCCCGCCGCGATCGGCCCCGTCGACCTCGTGCTGTTCTGCGTGAAGCTCTGGGACGTGGAGAGCGCGGGCGCCGCGATCCGCCCGCTGATCGGCCCCGGTACCGCGGTGATCCCGCTGCAGAACGGCGTCGATGCGGCCGAGCGCCTGCAACCGATCCTGGGGCCCGAGGCCGTGCTCGGCGGGGTCGCGGTGGTCACCGGCTCCATCGTTGCGCCGGGCGTGGTGCGCCAGACCGGCACCCATCACCGCTTCATCTATGGCCGCCTCGACGGCGCGGTGACGGCGCGGGAACAGCGTATCCTGGACGCCGCGCATGACGCCGGGATCGACGCCGTCCTCGCCCCCGACATCCAGCGCGCGCGGTGGGAGAAGTTCATCCTGCTCTGCGCCGTCGGTGGCCTTTGCGCGCTGACGCGACAGCCGCTCGGCGCGATGCGCGAGGATCCGGACCTCGCCGGGCTCTACGAGGCGGTGATGGCGGAGGTGCTGGCGGTGGGCCGCGCCTGCGGCGTGGCGCTGGACGAAGCGTCGCTGGAACCGGGCCGCGCCTTCCTGCGCGACGTGCCGCGCGGCCTCACGCCCTCGATGCTGACCGATCTGCGCGCCGGCAACCGGCTGGAACTGCCCTGGCTGCACGGCCGCGTGGTTGCGCTGGGCGCGCAGCACGGCGTCGATGTCCCGGTGACCCGCACAATCTTCGCTGCGCTGAAGCCCTATGCGCAGGGGCAGGCCTGACGGTCAGGCCTCGATCGCGTCCCAGCCGAAGCGCAGCAGCGGCGCCGCCTCCAGCGCGAAGGCGGCGATTTCCTCCAACGCCTTCGGCGTCCTCATCGTCGCGTCCGTCAGCTTGCGCCGGACGATCCAGTTGCGGAGCTTCATCAGCCCCTCCTCCGGCGTGCCGGCGGCGGCCTCGCAGCCGCGCGGCAGCCGGGCCAGCGCCTCGCCATCCGACAGCGCCAGCCCCTTCGCGGCCAGCGCCTTCGCCGTGCGCCGCCACGCCGCGCGGTCGGCCAGGGCCGAGTCGCGCATGCGGGCCAGCACGGCGGGCTCGGGATGCCAGAAGCCGCAGGCGGTGAAGCAGTTGCCCGGCTCCACATGCACATAGAGCAGCCCTGGCCGGTCCTTGCCGCCGTCGCCGGAGAGCAGGCCGCCGGCATTGGTCTTGAAGGGGCTCTTGTCCTTCGCGAACCGCGTGTCGCGGTGCAGGCGGAACAGGCCGCGCCGCGCGTCGAAGCGCAGCGACAGTTTCGCCGCCGACAGCCGGTCGGCGAGGCTCGCCAGCAGCGCCGAGAGGGGCTCGCGCAGCCCCACCTCCCAGCGTGCCTTGTTCTCCGCGTACCAGGCGCGGTCCTGGCAGGCCGCGAGTTCCGCGAGGAAGGCGAAGCCGTCGGCTGGGATGCCTTCGAAGGGTGGCGGCGGGAAGCCTTCCTCGTCGACGGCGCGCGTGCGGCGGCTGGGGGCGCTGGTCATGCGCCGATGCTTCCACCCGCGCCGCGGCGTCGCAACCAGGCTTGACGGCAATGGGGCGCGCGGCTTTTCGGCGGCCCGACCGTAAACCTGCCGGATCCCTGCCGATGACCGCGCTGCCGCGCCGCTTCTGCCTCGCCCTCGCTGCCGCCAGCCTGGCGCGGCCCGCCCTGGCGCAGGGCTACCCGGACCGGCCGATCAACCTGGTCGTGCCCTTCCTCGCCGGCGGGTCCACCGACATCGCCGCGCGCATCCTGGCCGAGCGCCTGGCGCCCAGGCTCGGACCCCAGGCCCGCATCGTGGTCGAGAATCGTGCCGGCGCCGGCGGATCGGTCGGCAGCGAATGGGTCAGGCACCGCGCGCCGGACGGCTACACGCTGCTGCTCGCCTCGGCCTCCGCGCTCGGCACCAACCCGGCGGCGCTGCCGGCGCAGACGCCCTACGACCCGGTCGAGGACTTCACCCCCATCGCCGTGATCGGCGGCGGGCCGATCGTGCTGGTGGTGCCGGCGTCCTCGCGCTTCAGGACGGCGCGCGACCTGCTGGACGCAGTGAAGGCGGAACCTGGGAAATACACCTGGGCGACCTCCGGGGCGGGGGGCATCGGGCACCTGACGGGCGAGTATCTCAAGATCAGCGCCGGCGGGTTGCGGGCGGAGCACGTGCCCTATCGCGGCGGCTCCGCGGTGATGGAGGCGCTGGCGAAGGGCGAGGTGGACTACTCGCTCGAGGTGCTGGCCTCGACCGCGTCGCATCTGCGGGACGGGTTGTCCCGCGGCCTCGCGGTGTCCTCCCTCGCGCGGCATCCGCTGTTCCCGGACATCCCGACGCTGGACGAGATCGGCCTCAAGGGTTTCGAGATCACCACCTGGAACGTGCTGGTCGGGCCGAAGGGGCTGCCGGCGCCGATCGTCGCGCAGCTTGCCGCGGGCGTGCGGGAGGTGTTGGCGGAACCCGACGTGATCCGGCGGATGAGCCTCGCCGGCGTCGATCCCGCCGCACCCGGCACGCCGGAGGCGACGCGTGCCTTCCTGGTGGCGGAGCGCGACAAGTTCCGCGACATCGTTCGGCGGGCGGATATCCGGCTCGGGCGCTGACCGGGTCAGTGGAAGTCGCGGCTCCGCGGGAATCGTGTTCGGGAATCGCCGCGCAGATCGGGCCGCTCCACCTCGTCCGCCCGTGCCAGGGCGCGGCGCCAGGCCGGGTCCTCCGCGGCAGCCAGGCTTGCCAGCAGGCCGGAGCGGTCGATGAGGCGGTGCACGATCAGATGAATGATCGGCACTGCGGCCTGCTCGACGCGCTCCACCCGCCCCTCCGCCACGACGAGGCGTGCGGCGACGACGGCGGCGCGGAAGGCCAGCGCGCGGTCCGGATAGAGCACGAGGTTCGCGACGCCCCACTCGTCCTCCACCGTGAAGAAGACCACGCCCTTGGCGCTGCCCGGCCGCTGCCGCACCAGCACGAGGCCGGGCAGCTTCAGCCAGGCGCCGCGCCGTGCCGCGTTCAACCGCCGCGTGTCGGCCAGCCCCAGCGCGTCCAACTGCGGCCGCAGCAGGTGCAGCGGGTGGTGGCGCAGCGTGAGGCCGGTGCTGGTGTAGTCCAGCACCGTCTCCTCCCCGGCCGTGGCGGCGGGCAGCGCGGCCTCCGGTTCCAGCAGGTCGGCCTGCAGGGCTTGCGGCGCCTCGACGGCGGCGGCTTCCCACAGGGACTCGCGGCGTGACAGGCCGAAGCCGCGGAAGGCGTCGGCCTCGGCAAGGCGCTCGACCGTGCCGCGGTCCAGCGCCGCGTCGCGCACCAGCGCGCCGAGCGATGCGGCCGGGCGGGACTGCATGATGCGCGTCGCCGCCTCCGCCGGCAGTCCCTGAACGAGGCGCATGCCCAGGCGTAGTGCCAGGCCATCGTCGCTCTGTTCCAGCGTGCAATCCCAGTCGCTGTGCAGCACGTCCACCGGCCGCACCGGCACGCGGTGTTCCTTCGCGTCGCGCACGATCTGCGCCGGGGCATAGAAGCCCATGGGCTGGCTGTTCAGCAGCGCGGCCGCAAACGCGGCCGGATGGTGGCACTTCAGCCATGCCGAGACATAGACGAGCTGCGCGAAGGCCGCGGCATGGCTTTCCGGGAAGCCATAGGTGCCGAAGCCCTCGATCTGGCGGAAGCAGCGATCGGCGAATTCCTCCGGATAGCCGTTGCGCGCCATGCCCTCGACGAATTCCTGCCGAAACTGCCAGATCGTGCCGACATGGCGGAAGGTCGCCATGGCGCGGCGCAACTCGTCGGCGCGGGAGGGGGAGAAGCCGGCGCCGACGATGGCAATCTGCATCGCCTGCTCCTGGAAGAGCGGCACGCCGAGCGTCTTCTCCAGCACCTTCTTCAGTTCTGGCGAGGGGTAGGTGACCTCCTCCTGGTTGTTCTTCCGCCGGAGATACGGGTGCACCATGTCGCCCTGGATCGGGCCGGGGCGGACGATCGCGACCTCGATGACGAGGTCGTAGAATTTCTCGGGGCGCAGACGCGGCAGCATGTTCATCTGCGCCCGGCTTTCCACCTGGAACACGCCGATGGAATCGGCACGGCGCAGCATGGCGTAGGTGGCGCGGTCGTCCTGCGGCACGGCGGCCAGGGTCAGCGCCGGCCCGCCATGCAGGGCGATCAGGTCGAAGCAGCGGCGGATGCAGGTCAGCATGCCGAGGCCCAGCACATCCACTTTCAGGATCTTCAGCGCCTCGATGTCGTCCTTGTCCCATTCGATGGTGTGGCGGTCCTGCATCGCGGCCTTCGTCACGATGGCAAGCTCCGTCAGCGGGCCGCGGGTGATGACGAAGCCGCCGACATGCGTCGCCAGGTGCCGCGGGAAGTCCTGCAACTCCTCGGCCAGGTCGCAGGCCAGGCCGAGGCGGCGGTCCCCCTCCGGGTCGAGGCCCTGGTCGGCCGCGACCTCGCGCAGGCTGCGGCTGCCCGCACCCCAGACCGCCTTGGCCAGCCGTCCCGTCACGTCCTCGGTGAGGCCCATCGCCTTGCCGACCTCGCGGATGGCGCTGCGGTCGCGGTAGCGGATCACGGTGGCGGCGATCGCGGCGCGGTGGCGGCCGTAGCGGGCGTAGATGTGCTGGATCACCTCCTCGCGCCGCTCGTGCTCGAAGTCGACATCGATGTCGGGCGGCTCGTTGCGGTTCTCCGAGATGAAGCGCTCGAAGAGCAGGTCGTGCTTGTCGGGCGCGACGGAGGTGATGCCGAGCGCGTAGCACACGGCCGAATTCGCCGCCGATCCGCGGCCCTGACATAGGATGCCCTGGCTCTGCGCGAAGCGGACGATCTCGTGAACCGTCAGGAAATAGGGCGCGTAGCCCATGCGTTCGATCAGATCGAGCTCGTAGGCGATCTGCGCCGCGACCTTCGCGGGTGTTCCCCCGGGCCAGCGCCGCCGCACGGCCTCATCCACGCGGCGCGCCAGGGTCTGCTGCGGCGTCAGCCGGTCGTCCAGGATCTCGTCCGGATACTCGTAGGCAAGGTCGCGCATGGAGAAGCGGCAGGCCTCGACCACGCGCAGGGTATTGGCGATGGCGTTCTCATGCCCGCGGAACAGTCGCAGCATCTCCGCCGGTGGCTTCAGATGCGCCTCCGCATTCGGCGCGGCGGCGAGGCCGAGATCGTCGACCGTGACGGCGAGCCGGATCGCGGCGACCACATCCGCCAGCCTGCGGCGATCGGGGTGGTGGAAGCGCACATGCCCCGCCGCCAGCAGCGGCGTGCGCGCCGCCGCGGCCATCCCGGCCAGGCGATCCAGGCGCTTGCGGTCGTCGCCCGCGAAGCGTTGCGCCACCGCGCAGAACAGCGGCAGGGCCAGGCGGCGGCGCAGCGTGCGGGCATCCGCGACGAGGCGCGCGGCGAAATCCTCGTCCGGCGCATCCGGCGGCAGCAGCGCCATGACCAGCCCGTCGGCCTCTGCGATGAGATCCTCGCGCCCGATGTGGCACGCGCCCTTCGGCGCCTCCATCCGCCCCCGTGAGAGCAGGCGCGAGAGGCGGCCATAGGCAGCGCGGTCGGTCGGCCAGGCGAGGTACTCCCAGCCATCCGGCAGCCGCACCCGTGCGCCGGGCACGAAGCGGAGACCCGCCTCCTCCGCTGCGACATGGCCGCGCACGAGGCCGGCGAAGGAATTGCGGTCGGCGATGCCGATCGCCGCATGGCCGAGCGCCTTGGCCTGCGCCACCAGTTCCTTCGGATGGGAGGCACCCTCGAGGAAGGTGAAGTTCGAGAGCGCGCCGAGTTCGGCGAACATCTAGGTGGGCCTCGACGGTCCTGGAGAGGCTCGCCGCCCCTCCGGATCCTGCCGGTGCGGCCTCATCCGAACCGGCCATGCAGCCACCACTGCGCCGGGCCGCCATCGGCTGTCCCGAAGCCGGATCGCACCACCCAGAGCCGAGCGCCGGAGGCGAGTTCCACCCGGTAGTAGTCGCGGAAGGGCCGGTCCGGCCGCGGGTCGCGCCACCATTCGGGCGCGAGGCGCTCCGGCCCTTCGGCCCGGGTGACGCGCCAGGCCTCGCGTGGCGTGCGCAGCAGGGAGGGTGGCGCATCCGGCAGCAGCGCCATGGCCTGCAGGGGGATGGGCCGGCGCAGCAGCCTGACCGGCCGCGGTGCCGGGCCGGGCCAGCCCTCCGGCACCGCCACGGGATCGAAGGCGCCGACCCGCTTCACCGCGCGCTCGGGCCAGTGGGAGAGGCGCGGCGCCATGCGCCAGACCGGCACGCGCTGCGACAGGCGGTCCAGCAATTGCGCCAGCGCCGCGGCGCGCTGCTCCGCGGCGATGCCCGTGCCCGTGTGCAGCACGGCCTGGGCAGGATCCGATGGTTCCGTCGCCGGCGCCTCCAGCACCAGGCGCTCGAAGCCGAAGCCCGGGGCAAGGCGTTCCAGCCGCTCGCGGAAGAGGCGGGCGAAATGCCGCGGGTTGCGCTGCGCCTGGCCGCTCTCGGCCGCGACCTCCTG
>JAIYAI010000276.1 GCA_027489135.1 Acetobacteraceae bacterium | reverse complement strand
CCGGGGCCGGGAGGTGCTGCGCACCATGGTCGAGACCGGCGCCATCACGCAGGCGCAGCACGACCAGGCGGTGGCGCAGATGGAATTGCCGCCGCCGCAGCAGTTTAACCCCGGTCCCCGCGGCGCCCCCTCGCTTGACCCGCCGCAGCGCGCCGCGCCGCAGCCCCGCCAGATCCCGAGCCTCGCGGGCAAGCCGCCGCCGCTGCCCCCCGGAAACGGCCCCTTCGGCGCCGTGCCGGAGGGCGGGCGGGCCCGCTCCTCCGGCACTGGCTTCGCGGTCGGTCCCGGTCGGATCATGACCAACCACCACGTGGTCGAGGGCTGCTCCGAGATGCGGGTGCGTACCAGCGCCGGCGTCGAGTTCACCGCCGCGGTCCAGGCCAGCGACCAGCAGCGCGACCTTGCCCTGCTGACCGCCCGCGGCGATGTCGGGCCACCGCTGCGCTTCCGCGCCTCGCCGCAGATCCGCCGGGGCGAGCCTGTCGTGACCTACGGCTTCCCCCTTGCGGGATTGCTGTCCTCCGGCCCGACGCTGACCACGGGCGATGTCTCGGCGCTGTCGGGCCTGCGCGACAACCAGCAGCAGTACCAGATCAGCGCCCCCGTCCAGCCCGGCAATTCCGGCGGGCCGCTGCTCGACCTCGCGGGCAACATCGTCGGCGTCGTGACCTCGAAGCTGAACGCACAGCGCGTGGCGCAGTCCACGGGCGACATCCCGCAGAACGTGAACTTCGCCATCAAGGGCACCGAGGCGGTGGATTTCCTGCGCCGCAACGGGGTGAACCCGCAGATGGCGGACAGCACTAACACGCTCCGCAACGCCGCCGAGGTCGGGGAGGTGGCGCATGCGTCCACCCTCTTCCTCCGCTGCATGCGGTAGGGCCCGCGCCCCGGGGCGGGCCTGCATGCGATAGTCCCTCGCGCACGCTACAGTCCCGCCCTGACGACCGGTTCGGGAGGGACCCTTGAAGACGATCGACGCGGCGACGCTGAAGGCCTGGATCCATGACGGGCGGGAACTCGCCATCCTCGACGCGCGCGAGGACGGGGAGTTCGGACGGTCTCACCTGTTCTGGGCCAATCCCGTCGGCCTCGCCCGCGCCGAGCTGCGCGCCCGCGCCGTGCTTGGCCTGCCCTCGTCGGCCCTGGAAGCCGCCTTCGGCCTGCCGGCGCGCGCGAAATCCGTCCGCATCTGTTGCGTCGATGGTGGCGAGGGGCATCTGGCGGAGCGCCTGGCGGCCTATCTGGAAGGTATCGGCTGCAGCGATGTCTCCCTCCTCGCGGGCGGCACTCCGGCCTGGATCGCCGCCGGCTACGTCGCCTTCTCCGGCGTCAACGTGCCGTCCAAGGCCTTCGGCGAATGGGTCGAGCACAGGTTTGGCACGCCCTCGGTCAGCGCCGAGGAGCTGAAGGCGATGCAGGACGCCGGCGAGGACATGGTCATCCTCGACAGCCGCCCCATCGAGGAGTTCCGTCGCATGTCCATCCCCGGCGCAATCGACGTGCCGGGCGGCGAACTGGTCTATCGCGTCGGCGACATCGCCCGCTCGCCCGCCACGACCATCGTGGTGAACTGTGCCGGGCGGACGCGGTCCATCATGGGCGCAGAATCGCTCCGCAGCGCCGGCGTGCCGAACAAAGTGGTGGCGCTGCGCAACGGCACCATGGGCTGGGAACTGGCGGGCTTCACCTGCGACCGCGGCAAGGACGTGTCCTATGCCGCGGGCACGCCGGAGAGCCTGGCGACCGCCCAGGCCCGAGCGCGCGACTTCGCGGCGCGCAATGGGGTGAAGTCCATCGACGCGGCCGGGCTGCGCGCGCTGCTCGCCGACACCGCGCACACCACCTACCTCCTCGACGTCCGCGCGCCGGCGGAATTCGCCGCCGGCCATGTCTCCGGCAGCCGCCACGCCCCGGGCGGGCAACTCGTCCAGGCGACCGATACCTGGATCGCGGTGCGCCATGCCCGGATCGTGCTGGTCGATGGCGGCGCCTTCGCCCCCGGGACGGATGGCGTGCGCGCCCGCATGACGGGCGGCTGGCTGCGCCAGCTCGGTGGCTGGCAGGTTTACGTGCTGGAGGACGCGGCTGGCTTGCGCTTCTCCGAAGGCGCCGGCAGCGCCGACTGCCCGGAGGCCGTGGCGGTACAGGTGGACACGGTCGATCCTGCACGCCTGGCCGCCATGCTGGGCGATGGCGGGGTGCAGGTGGTCCAGCTTGGCCGGTCCATCGATTTCCGCGACGCGCATATCCCGGGTGCGCTCTGGGGCGTGCGCACGCGCCTCGGCGCGCTGAAGGACAGGCTGGCGGCGGACCGGCCCGTCGTCGTCGCGGCAGCGGACGAGGAGATCGGGCGGCTGGCCGTGCCGGAACTTCGCGCGGTGCTGCCGAACGTGCCGGTGCGGGTGCTGGGAGGCGGCATGGCCGCCTGGCGCCGGGCCGGGCTGCCGACCCGGGCCGACAAGACGAACCCGCCGGACGCCGACTGCATCGACTTCTACCTCCGCCCCTATGACCGGAACACAGGGATCGAGGAGGCGATGCGCGAGTACCTCTCCTGGGAGATCGACCTGGTGCACGAGGTGGAGCGCGATGGCGACGCCCGCTTCGGCGCCGCGGTTGGGGCGGCGCACTGACCGCCGCGGCGGCAGGCACGAGGCTTGCCCGGCGCCTCGGAATCGGGGTGCTGGACGCCCTGCTGCCGCCGCACTGCCTGACCTGCGACGCCGGGGTGGAGGCGCAGGGCACGCTCTGCGCCGCCTGTTTCGGCCGGCTGTCCTTCGTCACCACGCCCTGCTGCGAGCGCTGCGGCGTGCCGCTGGCGCATGAAGGGCAGGGGCCCGCCTGCCCGGCCTGCGTGGCGCGGCCGCCCGCCTACGACTCCGCCCGGGCGGCGCTGCGCTACGATGCCGGGGCGCAGGCCCTGATCCTGCCCTTCAAGCACGCCGACGCCACAGGCCATGCCGGACCGCTGGCGCGGCAGATGGCACGGGCCGGGGCCGCGCTGCTGGAACGGGCCGATCTCGTCGCGCCGGTGCCACTGCATTGGCGGCGGCTGCTGGCGCGGCGCTACAATCAGGCGGCCCTGCTCTCGGCACGGCTGGCGCGGATCGCGGGGCGGCCGCATGCGCCGGACCTGCTGCGCCGGACCAGGCCCACCCCGCCGCTCGGGGATCGCGGGGCGGCGGAGCGTGCGACGCTGCTGGACGGGGTCTTCGGCCTCGGCCGTGGAGCGGCGCGGCGGATCGCGGGGCGGCACGTGCTGTTGGTCGACGACGTGATGACCTCCGGCGCGACGGCCGATGCCTGCGCCCGGGTGCTGATGGCTGGCGGCGCCGCGGCGGTGTCGGTGCTCGCCGCTGCGCGGGTTCCCGACCCGCGGCTGGAGCGGCCCTGAGACATTGTTTGGGCCGCTCATAAGGGGCTGTCCCGTTGCCCCGACTCCGGCCAGCATGCGCTATTCACCGAGTGTTGAGGCGTCCCTGCGACGCTGCCCAAGCCGGAGGTTTTCCTCGCTGTCATGTCCAGCCTCGCCCCCTTCGCCGGCGGCCCGGGCATGGCCACTGCGGACATTGCCCGCCCGAATCTCATCGCCAGGATGGCGCCCGCCACGATCGCGGCCTCTGCGCCGCGCCTCGCCCAGGGTGCCTTTGCCATGCCTGCGCCGCGCCACCGCATCGGCGACCCCGCCCCGGGCGCCACGACCCTGCGGGAGGATTGCGTCGCCCTTGGGGCGTGGTGCCTGACCCTGGCGCTGGCGGGTGTGGCCGCCGGCTGGTTGGTGCTGTCCTGATCCCGTCACGGAACCGCATGTCGGGCGCTTGACCAAGGCCATGGGCCTGCCAATCTGCCCCGTATGGCCAAGGTCGAGATCTACACCACCGTCTTCTGCCCCTATTGCGACCGCGCGCGCGCGTTGCTGGAGCGCAAGGGCGTCGCCTTCGAGGAGTTCGACAGCCCGCATGGCTCGGCGAACCGCAAGGCCGCGGTCGAGCGATCCGGCGGCCGTAGCACCGTGCCGCAGATCTTCATCGACGGGCAGGCGATCGGCGGGTCGGACGATCTCGTAGCACTCGATCGCGCCGGCAAGCTGGACGCGCTGCTGACCGGCGCGGCAGCGGGCTGAGCCACAGGCGCATCTCACCACTGGCACTCCTGCGCCGGGAGTGCCAATAAACTTCCCGTCCCAAGACCCGTGAGCCGCTGCCGGAGAGGCGCTGCATGATCCGCTACGACCTGCACTGCGACCAGGCGCATGAATTTGACGGCTGGTTCAAGGACAGCGAGGCCTTTGCCAAGCTGGCCAAGGCGGGGCTCGTCGAATGCCCGGCCTGCGGGTCGACCGCGGTCTCGAAGCGGCTGATGGCGCCGGCGGTGCGCAAGGCGCCGGGGGTCAAGGGAAGGCCGGATCGGGTGGAACCTGCCCGGGCGGTCGCCAAGGCCCCGGTCGCCACGCCGCCCGCCCCCACCCCGGATGCTCCGCCCGCCTTGGCTGGCCCCGTGCCGGCCCAGGTCGTCGCCTTGCTGCAGCGCATGCGGGCCGAGGTCGAGAAGCATTGCGACTATGTCGGCCAGGACTTCGCCGACGAGGCGCGCAAGATCCATCGCGGCGAAAGCGACCGGACCGGCATCTACGGCGAGGCCAGCGAGGCCGATGCCGAGGCACTGCGCGACGAGGGGATCGAGGTCGCCCGCATCCCCTGGGTGCCGCGCGCCGACGGGTGATGCCGGCGAGAGCAAGATCCGGTCTGATTGAATTATTCAGACCGCATTT
>JAIYAI010000015.1 GCA_027489135.1 Acetobacteraceae bacterium | reverse complement strand
CGCGTAGCGCGGCAGCCAGGCGATCAGCTTGTCCTTCAGCGGGACGCCTTCCTTCGCGTTGCGCGCGGCCACCACCTCGATCTTCATGCGCGCCATGTCCACGCCCGTCGGGCATTCGCGCTTGCAGCCCTTGCAGGACACGCAGAGCGACATCGCCGCCTGCACCTCGGGGCTCGCGATGCCGCCCGGGATCTGGCCGGTGAGGGCGAGGCGCAGCGTATTGGCGCGGCCGCGCGTGAGGTGCTGCTCATCGCGCGTCACGCGATAGCTGGGGCACATGACGTTCGCGTCGAACTTCCGGCAGGTGCCGTTGTTGTTGCACATCTCGACCGCGCCCAGCAGCCCGCCCTGCGGGCCGGGCCAGGCCGACCAGTCGAGCGCCGGCGTCACCTGCGCATCGGCCGCGTAGTCCGGGTGGTAGCGGAACAGCGTGCGGTCATCCATGCGCGGCGGGCGCACGACGCGGCCGGGATTGAGCAGGCCGTTCGGGTCGAAGCTGTCATTCACCTGCTCGAAGGCGCGGACGATGCGCGGGCCGAAAATCGGCTCGTTGAACTCGGACCGGACGATGCCGTCGCCATGCTCGCCGCTGTGGCTGCCCTTGTATTCGCGCACCAGCGCGAAGCATTCCTCGGCGATTTCCCTCATCCGCCGAACGTCGCCCGGGTCCTTCATGTTCAGCACGGGGCGGACATGGAGACACCCGACGGAGGCATGGGCGTACCAGGTGCCCTTGGTGCCGTGCTTCGCGAAGACGTCGTTCAGGCGCTCCGTGTAGTCGGCGAGATCGTCGAGGCCGACCGCGCAATCCTCGATGAAGGAGACCGGCTTCCCGTCCCCCTTCATGCTCATCATGATGTTGAGGCCCGCCTCGCGCACCTCCGCGATCGCCGCCTGGAAGCCGGGCTCCGTCGCCCGCACCACGGCGCCTGGGTAGCCCAGGTCGCCCATCATCTCCTCGAGCCGGTCGAGCGCGGCCAGCAGGGGCGCGTCCTCCTGCCCGTGGAACTCGACGATCAGCAGGCTGTCCGGCTCGCCGATCACCATGCGGTCGATGGTCGCGCGGAAGATCGGGATCGAGCGCCCGAGATCGATCATGGTGCGGTCGACAAGCTCCACCGCCTCCGGGTCGAGGGAGACCAGGTGCCGCGAGGCCTCCATCGCCGCCCGGAAGGTCGGGAACTGGCAGATCCCCAGCGCCTTGCGCGGCTTGATCGGCCACAACCGAAGCTCCAGCCCTGCCGAGAAGGCCAGCGTCCCCTCCGACCCCACCAGCAGCCGCGCGAGGCTGCCGCGCCCCGCCGCGCGCGCCGCCGGCGTCAACGCATCGAGGTTGTAGCCGCCGACCCGGCGAAGCTGCTCCGGGAAGCGCGCGGCGATCTCCTCCGCCTCTTGCGCCCCGATCGCGCGCAGGCGCTGCACCAGGTCGGCGACGCCGGCCGGCACGTCGCCGCCCAGGTTGTCCGGCAACTCGCCGAAGCGGAAGCGCGACCCATCCGCCAGTAGCGCGTCGATGGCGGTGACGTTGTCCGCCATCAGCCCGTAGCGGATCGACTTCGACCCGCAGGAATTGTTCCCCGCCATGCCGCCGATGGTGCAGCGCGCATGGGTGCTGGGATCGACCGGGAAGAACAGCCCGTCCTGCTTCAGCGCCTCGTTCAGCGCACCGAGGGCGATGCCGGGCTGCACCACCGCGCGCTGCGCGGTGGCATCGACGCTGACGACCGCGCGCAGATACTTCGTGCAGTCGATCACCAGCGCGCGGTTCACCGTCTGGCCGCATTGCGAGGTCCCGCCGCCGCGCGGCAGCACCGGCACGCCTTCCTCCCGCGCGATCGCCATCGCCGCTTCCACATCGGCGATCGTGCGGGGCACCAGCACGCCGAGCGGCTCGACCTGGTAGATCGAGGCATCGGTCGCGTAGCGGCCGCGGTCGGCGGCGGTCCACAGTACCTCGCCCGCGGTGTCGCGGCGCAGGCGTTCGGCGAGGCGGCTGTCGCCGATGCGGGAAGCGAGCGGGTCGGTGATGACGTTCATGGGGCCTGCGCGGTAGGGGCCTGCGGGTCGGTGCCGCGCCCCTTACCACCTCACGCCCGGCCTGTCCGATGGCGAATGCTCATCGGTGGCGCGAGCGCCGCTCATGCAGGGCTCAGCCCGTGATGCCGGCCGCCTTGACCACGGGCGCCCAGCGCGCCCCCTCCTGCACCACGAAGTCGCGGATCGCGGCCGGCCCCGGCGGCGTCGACCCACCGAGCGGCATCAGGCCAAGCCCCGCCATGCGCTCCGCCACCACCGCCTCCTGCATCGCGGCACGGCAGACCTCGTCGATGCGCGCCGCCACGGCGGGCGGGAATCCGGCGGGGGCGGCGAGCAGGAACCAGTTCAGCACGACGACGGAGGGGTAGCCCTGCTCCGCCACGGTCGGGATGTCGGGGAAGAGCGGCAGGCGGCCCTGGCCGCTCTGCGCCAGCGGCCGCAGCGCGCCCTGTCGCACCGCGCCCGCATGCGCCCCCACCGTGTCCCAGATCGAGACCGTGTCGCCGGAGAGCACCGCCGCCTGCGCCTCCGGCGCGCCGCGGAAGGGCACGTGCAGCAGCTTCACCCCGGCGGCCTGCTCGAAGGCGAGGCCGGCGAGATGGCCCATCGAGCCGGCGCCGGAATTGCCGTAGCTGACCTGCTCGGGCTTCGCCTTCGCCGCCGCGACGTAGTCGGCGATGGTGCGGATCGGGCTGTCCGCCTTCACCGCGCAGAGGATGGGCGCGCCGCCGAACATGGTGACGTAGGTGAAGGCACGCGCCGGGTCATAGGCGAGGTTCGGGATCATCGCAGGCGCGACGGCGAGCGGGCCGGTATTGGTGATCAGCAGCGTGTGCCCGTCCGTCGCCTGCGCCGCCGCGGCGGTGCCGACGGACCCGCCGGCGCCGGGGCGGCTCTCGATCGGGAAGGGCTGGCCGAAGGCGCGTTCCAGCCGCTCGCCCATCAGGCGCATCACGATGTCCGTGGTGCCGCCCGGGCTGTAGGGGTTGATCACCCGCACCGGCCGGCTGGGCCAGGGTGCCTGCGCCTGGGCCAGCGCGGGGCGGGCCAGCGCCGGCAGGGCGAGCGAGAGGGCGAGGAGGCGGCGGCGCGGCGGCATGGCGGATCTCCGGCTTCGGGTCCGGAAGATTACGCAAATGTCATGCCGCGCCCGTCTCAGGGCACCAGGACCAGGGGCGATTCCGCGGCGCGCGATTCCAGCAGCGCATGGGCGCGGCCGGCCTCGGCCAGCGGCATCGTCACGCCGGCTTCCGCCTTCACCGCGCCGCTGGTCAGCACGCCGAACAGCGCTGCGGCCATCGCCTCCAGCGACGCGCGCTCGGCCGCGAAGTGGAACACCGCGGGGCGCGTCAGCGTGTTCGACTTCTGCATCAGCCGGGCGATCTCGAAGGGCGGGATCGGGCCGGAGCTCTGGCCGAAATTCACGAGATGCCCGCGTACCGCGAGGCATTCCAGCGACCCGTCGAAGGTGTCGCGGCCGACCGAATCATAGGCCACCGCGACGCCCCTGCCGCCGGTGATCTCCTTCACCCGCGCGACGAAATCCTCCGACCGGTAGTCGATCACATGGGCGCAGCCCGCGGCCCGCGCGATGGCGCATTTCGCCGGTCCGCCCGCCGTGCCGATCACCGTGGCGCCCAGGCTCGCCGCCCATTGGCAGAGCAGCCGCCCGACGCCGCCGGCCGCGGCCTGCACCAGGATGGTCTCGCCGGCCTTCACCGCATGGACCTGCCGCACCAGCATCTCCGCGGTCAGGCCCTTCAGCAGCGTGCTGGCGGCCAGGACATCGGAAACGCCCTCGGGCAGCTTCAGCGCCAGCGACGCGGGCAGGATGCGGTGGCTGGCGTAGCAGCCATAGAGGTTGGTCATGTAGGCGACGCGATCGCCCGGCGCGAAGCCGGCGACGCCGGCGCCGACGGCGTCGACAATCCCCGCGCCCTCGATCCCCGGGATGCCGGGCAGGGCCAGGGTCCGGTACAGGCCGGAGCGGACGTAGCAGTCGTGGAAATTCACCCCGATCGCGGTCTGCCGCAGCCGGAGCTCGCCCGGCCCCGGATCGCCGACCTCCACGGCCTCGGCGCGCAGCACCTCCGGCCCGCCGTGTTCGCGCAGCATGATCGCGGTTGCCATGCGTCCCTCCCCTGAGTTGAGATCCGGCGGCAGGGTAGCGCGGCTATCCGGCGCGTCGACCGTGCCCGCCGCGGGTCCGCCCGGGAGTTCCACGCCGGGGCAGGCGCCTCACGCCGCCCGTGCCCGCCTCTTGCCCGGCCGCCTCACGCCGCCCGTGCCCGCCCCTTGCCCGGCCGCAGCAGCTTCTCCAGCGCGTCCTCATGCGCCTCGAGCGCCATCTCCACCGTCCGTGCCAGGGCCGGGTTGCGGCCCAGCAGCGGCTGCAGCCCGAGGATCGGCAACGCCAGCACGGCGACCTCGCCCACCGCCTCCACCCGCGTCGGGCTCGGGTCGCCGCGGAAGGCGGTGCGCGTGGCGAAGAGGTCGCCAGGCGAGAGGCGTTGCACGGCCACGCGCGTCCCGCCGATCTCGGCCGAGATCGCCAGGTCGCCCTCGACCAGCGCATAGACCGCGCCGGGCACCTTCCCGGCCACCACCAGCGGCTCCCCCGGCCGCCAGCGTTCGTAGCGGGCGATCGCGGCAAGGTCCGCCAGCGGCAGGCCGGGCATGCCGAGCGCGCCATTCTCCGCCAGGATCGCCTGCCGTGCCTCCTGCGTCTCGCCCACCAGCGGCAGCGTGCGCGCCTCCGGCGCGGCTTCCGGCGCCAGGCCGATCCCCTCGCGCTGCGCGACGTACCAGAAGCGGCTGAGCAACTCGTCCTGCGCCGCACCCATGCTCAGCGGCGCGGCCAGCGGCACCTGCACGGTGTAGCTCAGCCCACGTTCCGTGTAGCCGGTGATGCGGCATATCGGGTCCCGCGTCGGGTCACGCTGCGGCACCCCGGCGGCGGCGTAGAGCAGCGCGCGGCGGACCTTCTCCGGCGGATGGGAGAAACCGAGTTCCAGCGTCACCTCCGCGCGGCGCGGGTTGTCGGGTGGCCCGACCACGGTGAAGGTCTTCTGCGCGAGGTCGCCGGAGGGGATCACCACCCGGCTGCCCGTGGTGTCGAGCGTGACCGCGAGCCAGTCGATCTGCGCCACCTTGCCCGTGGTGTCGCCCACCTTGAGCACGTCGCCGATCGCGAAATGCCGGCCCGAGAGCAGGATCACGCCGTGCACGATCCCGCCCACCACGCCCTGCAGGGCGAGGCCGAGCACGACCGAGCCGACGCCGAGCGCGGTGACCAGGCTGGCGAGGTCGACGTCCCAGATCTCGGAGATCACCAGCGCGACGCCGAAGGCGACCAGCATCAGCCGGCCGAGGTCGATCAGCAGCTTCGGCGCCCGCTTCGCCAGCTCCTGGTTCGCCAGCAGCAGCAACTGCACGAAGCCGAGCGCGACATAGATCAGGACGCCCGAGACCAGGGTATCGACGACCTGCGCGACGAGGCCGTCCTGCGGCAGGGGCGCGAGGCGGCGGAGGATGATCCAGGCGGCGAGGATCGGCAGCAGCACCGCCTGCACCACGCGGAGCCAGCCCGCCGCCGCCGGCCTGCGATCGGCCAGGCGGCGCGACGCCTCCCAGGCCAGGAAGGTCAGCAGCGGGAAGCCCAGGATGACCAGCGCCGCCCAGGCATGGCTGGCCTCGACCGCGGCGAGGCCGAGATGGTCGAGCAGCCAGGTCATGCGTGCGGCGCCTCCACCGCCTGTTCCGGCGCCGCCGGGCCGCGCCAGGAGGCGACGCTTCCCGCGCCGGGCACCTCCAGCGTCGGGGCGGCCGTGAAGCCGGCGAGCACCGGCAGCAGCGCGTGCGTCGCCTCGGTCAGCCGCACCTCGCCCGGCGCGGCCTCGTGCAGCATGCGGCGCGCGATGGCGAAATTCGGTCCCCAGACGTCGTAGACCCGGCGCTGCCGGCCGATCAGCCCGGCCTCGATGCTTCCGGAGGCGATGGCGGCGCGCAGGCTGAGGTCATCCTGCCAGGCGCCGTTGAAGCGCGCGACGATGCTTGCCGCCTCCCCGACGAAGGCGAGCGCGCGGCGGGCGTGGTCGAGGCGGGGGACGGAGATGCCGCAGGCGGCGAGGTAGGCGTCGCCCAGTGTCTTGATTTTCTCGACCCCGTGCCGCGCCGCCGCCTCGTCCAGCGTGTCCATCAACTCGGTCAGCCGTTCCAGGGCGAAGCCCTCCGCCCCCTCGGGCGGGACGGTGTCGAGCCCGTCGATCGCCAGCGCCACGAGGCTGACATCCTGCAGCGCCTCGACGATCTGCGTCTCGCCGAGGCGGAGGCGCTCGGCCACCGTCTCCGGATAGACGTTGCGCAGCAGCGTCTCGTACTCGGCGGTCTTGGCGGCGAGGGCGGCGCTGCGCTCGGCGATCTCGCTCGCCATGCGGTTGAAGCCGCGGCCGAGCTCGCTGAACTCGTCCCGCCCTCTCGCCACGACACGCGCCGTGTCGTCGCCGGCTGCGAGGCGGTTCATGGCGTCCAGCACCTCCCGCAGGCGCCGGGCGAAGCTGCCGGCGAGCAGGATGGAGGCCAGGGTGAGGCCCACCACCGCGCAGGCGACGACCAGCAGGAAGGTGCGGCGGACGCGGATCGCGGGGCCCAGCGCCTCGGCCTCGTCCATCTTGGCGATGATGCCCCAGCTCAGCCCGGGCAGCGTGATCGGGCCCCAGGCGCCGATCACCGGCTTGCCGCGGAAATCCGTGTAGGAGCCGTGGCCGGTTTCGCCGCGCCGCGCGGCCTCGGCGGCCCGGCTGCGCACCGGCTGCAGCAGGATCGGGCTGCCATAGGCCTCGATGCGGCGGATCGAGTCCGCGGGCACGCCGTTGCGGCGCAGCATGGCGGCATAGCCCTCCGGATCCTGGGCCAGGAAGCGGGAGGAGGAGCGCATGTAGCCGTTCGGGCCGATCAGGTAGGCTTCGCCCGTCTGGCCGAGGCCGAGCCTTTCCCAGTCGCCCGCACTGCTCATCAGCGTGTCGATGGCGGCGGAGGAGAACTGACCGACCAGCACCGCCACCGGCTCGCCCTCGTGGTGGATGGGCACGGCGATGAAGGCGGTCGGCTTCATCAGGCTCGGCGCGTAGGGGGAGAAATCCTCGACGGCGATGGCGCCGACGTCGCGCAGGGCCAGCGCGCGCTCGAAGGCCCGTGCGGCGCCGCTACGGCGATAGGGCCCGTTGCGCAGGCTGGTGCCGAAATCGGTCTGCTTGGTGACGCTGAACACCTCGATGCCGGTCTCGGCGTCGATGATCATGATGTCGTCGAAGCCCATCATCTCCGCTGCGGCGCGGAGCGAGGGCTGCAGCCGTTCATGCAGCTTGTCGTAGGGGGTGCCGGTGCCGGCGGTGTCGACCGTCCGCCGCCTGTCTTCCGGGACGCCGTCGCGGGCGATGTACTGGTACTGCAGGCGGCGGGCGCGGTCGGTGCGCGGGAGGTAGGTTTCGAGCGTCGGCGTGCCGTCCGAGAAGCGGGTGAGCGGCTCGAGGAACTCCTTGTGGTACCAGGCGGTGAGCGACGCCGTCTCCGTGTCCGAGAGCGGCCCGTCCAGGGCGGCCATGGCGGCGGAGAGCGGGGCGATGCTCTCGCCGATCACCGGCGACTCGGCCAGGATGCGGAAGGCTTCGATCTTGATGTCGAAGAAGCGGCGCAGCTCCTCCGAGCGCAGCTCGCGCAGCGTGATCATCTGCTGTTCGGCGGCGCGCAACAGTTCCCGCTGGGTGTTGCGGTCGAGAACGATGCCGACCGCCGCCATGCAGGCCAGGCCGCAGGCGAGCAGCATCAGCATCAGGCGGGAACGGATGGAAAGGGCGCTGAGCATGGTGGCCGTGGGACTCGCGGTCGTTCCGGCCACCCTGCCGGGCGGGTCGGGACCGCGCAATGTCCAATTCCGGCAGGCCGCCAACGGGCCCCGGGGACCCGCTCATCGATGGCAGAAGCCGAACTCATTTGCGCGCGCCGGTCCACTGCGGGATAGGGAGCCGGCAAATGCGGAGGGGCGGCCCATGGCCTACTACCAGTCGAAGCCGGTCTCGGGCCGGCACTTCCTGCAGATCCCGGGCCCGTCCAACGTGCCGGACCGCGTGCTGCGCGCCATGGACAACCCGACCATGGACCATCGCGGCCCGGATTTCGGGAAGTTCGGCAAGGGATTGCTGGAGAAGATCAAGGCGGTCTTCCAGACCACCTCGCCTGTCGTGATCTACCCGGCCTCCGGCACCGGTGCCTGGGAAGCGGCGCTGACCAACACCCTCTCCCCCGGCGACCGCGTGCTGATGGTGGAGACCGGCTGGTTCGCCCATCTCTGGCGGGAACTGGCGGAGCGCCTGTCGATCCGCCCCGAACTGCTGGGCACCGACTGGCGCCGCGGCGCCGACCCGGCGGCGATCGAGGCGCGGCTGCGCGAGGACAAGGCGCACGAGATCAAGGCCGTCTGCGTCGTGCACAACGAGACCTCGACGGGCGCGACCTCCCGCGTCGACGAGGTCCGCCGTGCCATCGACGCCGCGGGCCACCCGGCGCTGCTGCTGGTCGATACCATCTCCTCGCTCGGCAGCATGGACTTCAAGCACGATGCCTGGGGCGTCGACGTCACCATCTCGGGCTCGCAGAAGGGGCTGATGCTGCCGCCGGGCCTGTCCTTCAACGCCATCTCGGCGAAGGCGCTGAAGGCGGCGGAGACCGCGAAGCTGCCGCGCAGCTACTGGGACTGGCGGCCGATGCTGGCCGCCAACGCCACCGGCTACTTCCCCTCCACCCCGGCAACCAACCTGCTCTACGGGCTGGATGCGGCGGTCGACATGCTGGTCGAGGAAGGGCTCGACAACGTCTTCGCCCGGCATGACCGCTTCGCGGAAGCCACGCGCCGCGCCGTCCGCCAGTGGGGCCTCGAGATCCAGTGCGAGGAGCCGCGGCACTATTCCTCCGTGCTCACCGCGGTCCGCCTGCCGGAGGGGCACAGCGCCAATGCCCTGCGTGCGACGATCCTCGAGAAGCACAACATGTCGCTCGGCAACGGGCTCGGCCAGTTGAACGACCGGGTGTTCCGCATCGGTCATCTCGGCGATTTTGGCGATCTGCAACTCGTCGGCACGCTGGGCGGCGTGGAGATGGGGCTGAAGGCGGCCGGTGTGCCGTACAAGCCCGGCGGCGTGCAGGCGGCGATGGACTATCTCGGCGGGAACGCCTGAGGTGACGCTCGGCCGCCGCGGTCTTCTCGCGGCGGTCCTTGCGGCCACCGCGACCCCCGCCGCGGCCGCCCCCGCCGACCCGCTGCCCTCCTGGCGCGACGGGCCGGCGCGGCGCGCGATCCTCGACCTGATCCGCCGCACGACGCGCCCGGGCCCCGGCTTCGTGCCGCCCGAGGCGCGCGTCGCCAGCTTCGACAATGACGGCACGCTCTGGGTCGAGCAGCCGATGTATCCCGAGGTGGTCTTCGCCCTCGACCGCCTGCCCGCCGTCGTCGCCGCCGATCCGTCGCTGGCGGAGCGCCCCGTGGTGCGCGCCGCGCTCGCCGGCGATCTCGCCGCGGTCTTCGCCGGCGGCGCGCCGTCCCTCTTCGAACTCGTCGCCGTCACCCATGCCGGCATGACCGAGGACGCCTTCCTGCCGCTGGCCGAGGCCTGGTTCCGCACCTGGCGCCACCCGCGCTACGCCCGGCCGCAGACCGCGCTGATCTACCAGCCCATGATCGAACTGCTCCGCCTGCTGCGGCGCGAGGGCTTCGCCACCTGGATCGTCACGGGCGGCGAGCAGGGCTATGTCCGCGCCGTCAGCCGCAGCCTCTACGACGTGCCGGTGGAGCGCGTCGTCGGCTCCGACCTGCGGGCCGAGTTCCGCCTGGTGGAGGGGCGCGCCGAGGTGCTCCGCCGGCCGACCATCGCCGCGATCGACGAGGGGCCGGGCAAGGCGCTCGGCATCGCGCGGGCCATCGGGCGCCGGCCCGTGCTCGCCTTCGGCAACTCGGACGGCGATGTCGAGATGCTGCAATACGCGACCTCCGGCAGCGGCGCGCGCCTCGGCCTGCTGCTCAGGCACGACGACGCGGCGCGGGAATACGCCTATGACCGGGAGAGCCGGATCGGGCGCCTCGCCCGCGGCCTCGACCTCGCGCCCGGCGCTGGCTGGGTGGTGGTGTCGATGCGCCAGGACTGGCGCCGCGTCTTCGCCTGGGAGCCTGCGGCCGCCTGACGGGCGGGCGCCCCGCCGCCAGGGCCACGCATTCCATGGAATCGCGCCGGCCGGCGCGGTTATGCTGCCATCGGACAGCCAAGGAGGATCCGCCATGTCCCGTGCACTCCGGAGCGTCCTGCTCCTCGCCCTGGTCCTCGGTGCCGCCGCCTGCGCCGAGATCCGCGCCAATGAGCGGCCGCAGAGCACCAACCCGATGTGGACGCCGCAGAACCAGGGCGGCAACCGCCCCTGAGAGCGGGGCCCGTCGCATCCGCCTGCGCCGCCGACACGGAAACGTGTGGGCGGCGCAGCCTTGCGATGGGATAGAAACGAATCGGGTGCCGTCCCCTCGGTCGGCGGAGGCGCACGATGGACATGATGCCCGGTCGGATGGCGCATGATCCGCCGCCTCTCAGCCGCGCCGGCGCGCCAAGCCTGCGTCGGCGTGTCCTTGGGCTGGTCGCGGCCATGGCGGCCACCTTCCTCGGCTGCGCCGCCCTCGCGCTGTGGCAGGTGCAGCGCGCGGCGGAGCGGGAATTCGCGGAGCAGTTGCAGGCGACGACCCGTGCGCTGGCTCTCGCGGTGGACCGGGAGTTCGCCCGCGCCGAGGCGCTGCTGGAAGGTCTTGCCCGCCTGCCCGCCCTGAAGCGCGGCGAACTCGAGGGCTTCATCGCCAATGCGCGCATCGCAGCCGAGGCGCTGGGCCTGCCGGTGATCGGCGTCGCCGGGCCGGACGGGCTGCAGCGCATCAACTCCCTCGCGCCGCCCGAGCGCCTGGCCACCGGCCTGCCCGCCGCGCCGGAGGTGATGCGCAGCTTCGCCAGCGGGGCGTTCGAGATCGGCGACTATGTCGACGGCAACGACCCGGGCCGGGCGCGCATCGTCGTCGCGCTGCCGGTGCGCGATCCCGACGGTGGCGCGCCGGCCTGGGCGCTCGGCGCCGTGCTGCCGCGCGAGGCGCTTGCCACCGCCCTCGCGGCGCAGCGCCTGCCGGAAGACTGGATCGGCGCCATCGTCGACCGGCGCGGCACCGTCGTCGCCCGGACCCGGCTGGAGGAGCGCTTCGTCGGCCGCCCCGCGACCGAGGATGTGCGCGCGGAAATGGCGACGGGCGCCGAATCCTTCGTGCGGCGCAGCGTCACGCTGGACGGTGTCGGCAGCATCGCCGCCTATGCGCGCGCGCCGCGCTCCGGCTACGGCGTGATCATCGGCGCCCCGGCCGAGACCTTCGATGGGCGGCGGCGTGATATCCTGGTGGCCCTGCTGGCCGGCGGGCTGCCGCTGGCGGCGCTGGCCGGACTGCTGGGCCTGCTGCTGGTGCGCCAGGTTTCCGGCGCGCTGCGCGGACTGGCGGTCGCCGATCCGCGGATCTCCGGCCCGCCGAGCCCTGCCCCGGCCGTGCCGCGACTGCGCGAGGTCGAGGACCTCGCCGCGGCGTTGGCGGGGGAGCGGGCGCTGCGCGACGAGGTGGAGGCGCGGCTGCGCGAGCGCACGGCCTGGCTGGAGGCGGCGCAGCAGGCGGCGCGCATCGGCGTCTGGTCGCGCGACCTGCGCGGCGGCGGTTCGCGCTGGTCGGCCGGGATGCGGCGAATCCTCGACTGGCCGGCCGACCCCGCGGATGCCGATGCCCCGCTACCGGCGGGGACCTGGCTCGCGTATCTCCACCCCGAGGACCGTGACCGCATCCGTGCCGCCGACGCCGAACTGCCGGCGGACGAGACCGCCGAGCGCCGCGAATACGAGTTCCGCGTTGTCACGACGCGCGGGGCTGTCCGCTGGGTGCACAGCCAGAGCGTGGTCGAGCGCGACGCGGCCGGCCTGCCCATCGGCCTGCTCGGGGCCTGGATCGACATCACCGAGCGCCGCGCGCTGGAGGAGGCGCGCGAGGCCGCGCTGCGCCAGCGCGACCTGTTGGCCGCGGAGATCCACCACCGCATCCGCAACAGCCTGCAGCTCGTGCTCAGCCTGCTGCTGCTGCAGTCCCGCCGCGCCACGCCGGAGACCGCGGCGGCGCTGCGCGACGCGGCAGCGCGGGTGACGACCATCGCGCATGTGCATCGCCGACTTTACGAATCGCCACCGGAACTGGCCGGTGACCTCGGTGCCTATCTCGCGGCGCTCGCCGGTGACCTGCACCGGTCGCACACCGCGAATGGGGAGGGGACCGGCTTTGTCCTGACGCTCGCGGAGGGGGTCTCGCTGGCGCCGGACAGCCTGCCGATGGTTGGCATCATCGTGGCGGAACTCGCGACCAATGCCGAGAAGTACGGCGCCGCGCCGATCCGCCTGACCCTGGCGCGGCGCGATGGCATGATCGAGATCGCGGTCGAGGATGCCGGGCCCGGCTTCCCGCCGGATTTCGACCCGACGCGGTCGCGCGGCCTCGGCATGCGGGTGGCGACGACCCTGGCCCGCCAGCTCAAGGGCAGCCTGGTCGTGGACCGCGCGGCACCTGGCGGGCGCGTGGTGCTGGCGATCCCCGAAATGGAATGATCTCGGGCGTGTGATCGATGCGCCTCGATTTTGCGTGATATCAACGCATGCCGTCTCATTGAAGCGCGGGGTGTGGCGGCGCAAGGCGTGCGACAGACCTACCGCATGGCCCATTTGGGACATTGGCTGCAGATGCCCACGGAAGCGGCGGCACGGCGACGGCAGGAAATACTCGGGGTGAAGGTCGGCGCCGCCGGGCGCCCGCGGGTCATGCTCTATGTCGCGCTGGCGCTCTGGGTGCCGCTCGCCGCGCTGATCGGCGGCATCGCACTCCATGCCCGCAATGCGAACCGCGCGGAGGCCGAGGCCCGGCTGACGGTCATCGCCCACAACTTAGCGGTCGCCGTCGACGGGTCGCTGCGCACCCAGGTCACCAGCCTGCAGACCCTGGCCCGCTCGCTGCCGCCGGACGGGTCGATCGACCCCGTCCTCGTGGTGCAGCGCGCGCGCATCGCCGGCGACGTGCTGGGCGGCACTCTGCTGCTCTACGGGCCGCCGCCGGCGAACGCGCTGCTGGCGAACAGTTCGGCGGAGCCGGAGCTGCTGCGTGACCGCATCGCGGCCGGCGCGGTGGCCGAGGCGACGGCGGCCATGGTCGCGCGCATCCGCGCCACCGGCCAGCCCGCGCTGTCCGACCTCTTCACCTCGCCGGTGCGGCCACGGCCGCTGGTGTCGATCGGCATTCCCGTGCCGGGACCGGAGCCGGGGCGCCGCCTGCACCTGGCCTTCGAGCCCGTCGCAATCCGGGAAATCCTAGCCACGCTGCAGATCCCGCCGGGCGTGCGGGTGACGATCCGCGACCGCGGCTTCCGCGTCATCGCCAGTTCCGACCCGACGCGCCCGCCGGGCGAGCCGATGAACTATCGCTGGGTGCCCGAGCGCCTCGGCCAGGCCGACCAGGCGGTGCTGACCGGGCCGGATGGCGCCGGCGCGCCGACCATGATTGCCATCGAGCGGCTGGACACCGATCCGGGCTGGGTCGTGATGGTTTCGCGCCCGATGGCGGATATCCTCGCCAGCCAGATGCGGGGCATGGGCTGGCCCGCATTGGGCGTGGCGCTGGCCTTGCTCGGCATCCTCGCCGTCGCCTGGGCGGCGCGGCGCGAACAGGACCTGCGTGCCGCCGCCGAGAACGGCCTGCTGCGCGACGCCCAGGCGCAGGTGACGCGGCTGCACGCGGGCCTGCCCGCGGTGCTCGTGCTGCGGGAGGTCGATGCGGAGGGGCGCTCGACCCGCATGCTCTACCGCGCCGGCGACGTGGAGGAGGTGCTCGGCTGGCCGGCTGCCGGGCTCGGCGACGACGCGATCGGCGACCTCGCGGAGACGCCCGGGGATCTCCGGCGCTTCCGCATCGACGTGGCGCGGGACGGCCAGGCCAGGATGGACCTGCGCATCCGCCAGCCCGATGGCGGCTGGCGCTGGATCCGCCTGCGCGCCCGGCGGCTGCGGGCGCTGCCGGCGGGTGGCGCGCAGACGGTGGGCTATGTCGTCGACATCAGCGCCGAGCGGGCGGCGCAGCGCCAGGCCCAGCAGGCGAGCCGGCTCGATTCGATGACCGAAATGGCGCATGGACTGGCGCACGAGCTGAAGCAGCCGCTGCAAGCGGCGATGATGATGGCCGGCACCGCGGAGGTCCACGCCCGGGCGCTGAGCAACCAGCCCGCGCTGCCGGACGCGCTGCGCCCGACCGTCACGGCGCTCAAGACGGCGCTCGAGGGCTGCATGGACCAGATCAGCCGCACCGGCCGGCTGACCGAGCACCTGCGCCGCTTCGCCCGCGGCCCGGTGGAAGGCGCGCCACCCGAGCCGGTCGACCTGGCGGAGACGATCGACGATGCGCTGAGGCCGTTGCGCCGTGGCCTCGCCGCCGACGGCATCGCGCTGGCGGTTGATCTCGGCGATCCGGTCCCGGTGGTGATGGGGCATAGCATCGGGGTGGAGCAGATCCTGATCAACCTGCTCAACAACGCGCGCGACGCGTTGGCGGAACGCCCGGCGGACGCGCCACGGCGCATCCGCGTCAGCGCCGAGCCCGATCCCGCCGGTGGCGCCGTGCTGCTGCATGTCGCCGACACCGCCGGCGGCATCCCGGAGCATATCATCGACCATGTCTTCGATCCGTTGGTCACCACCAAGGGCGTCGAGGAGGGCACCGGCCTGGGCCTCGCCATCTGCCGCAGCCTCGCACGCGACATGGATGCGGACATCAGCGTGCGGAACGGGGAGGAGGGCGCGGTCTTCACGCTACGCCTGCCCGTGGCGACGCCGATCCGCGCCTGAGCGGCGAGGGGGTTCCGCCCGGCCGCATCCGCTTCCATGCTGCAGCCCTGGACCACGGGGGGAACGGCGCATGGCCGGCATGGACGAGGCGATTGCGATGCTCATGGCGGTGCGCGAAGGGCGGTCGCCGCCGCTGGCCGGTCTCGGCGCCGCGGCGCCGACGACCGAGGCCGAGGCCTGGGCGATCCAGCGCGGCGTGCTGGCGCGGCTCGGCGGCCGGATCGGCGGCTACAAATGCGCGACGCCGCCGGGCAAGCCACCCTCCGCCGCCGCGCTGAACGCGGCGTTCATCAAGCCATCGCCGACGCCCTGGCCTGTGGCGAAAGGGGGCCTCATCGGCATCGAGACCGAGATCGCCTTCCGCCTGGGCCGCGACTTGCCCGCGCGCGCCACGGCCTACAGCCGGGAGGAGGTGCTGGGTGCGGTGGCCGGCTGCTTCCCGGCGGTCGAGATGGTGGAGACGCGCTACGCCGACCCGAAGGCGGTGACGCCGCTGGAGGCCGCGGCCGACCACATCGCCCATGCCGGGCTCGTCTGCGGCGCCGACGTGCCGGACTGGCGCGCGCGCGACCTGCCGGGGCTGACGGTGCGGCAGACCTGCGGCGCCGAGGTGCAGGTCGAGAAGGTCGGCGGCAATCCCTCCGGCGATCCCGTGGCACCCCTGGTCTGGCTGGCGAACCACCTGCCGACGATGGGCCTGCACCTGGAGGCCGGGCAGGTGGTGACGACGGGGAGCTGCACGGGCCTGCTCTGGGTGCAGGGCGGGCAGCGCGTGGTGGGCGAGTTCCTCGGCTTCGGCGCGGTCGTCGTCGACCTCGCGTGATCCCCCCTGTCCGGCCGGGGCGGCTCCGGCTCGCGCTCGGCCTCGTCGCGGTGGTGGTGGCGAACCTGCCGCTCGGCACCGTCTATGCCTACAGCGTCTTCCTCCGACCGCTGGAGGCGGAGCTTGGCCTGACGCGCGCCGCGTTGTCCTTCGTCTTCGGCACGGCGGTGCTGGGTTTCACGGTAGGGATGAATCTCGGGCCGCTGCTCTATCGCCTGGCGCCCGCGCCGGTGCTGGTGGCGGGCTGCATGGCGACGACGGCGGCCGGGATGGCGCTGGCGGCGACGGCGGGCGGCCTCCTGCAGCTCACCCTCGGCTACGGCGTGCTCTTCGGCAGCGGCGGCGGCGTCGCCTATGTGCTCCTGCTGCAGGGCATGAACCTGATGATGGACGAGGCAGGGGCCGGACGGCGCGGTCTCGTCAACGGCTTCATCGTCAGCCTCTACCCGATGGGCGCGATGATCGGCGCGCCGGTCTTCGGCTGGGCGATCGCGGGCTGGGGGCTGCGGCCGACGCTCTGGGGGCTCTCGGCGGCGCTGGCGGCCTGCGGGACGCTGGCCTGCCTGCTGATCGTCGTCGCGGGGATGCGCTTCCTGCGCCGGGCCGAGGCTGCCGCCCCGGTGGCGCATGCCCCGGCGCCGCGCGGCGTCTTCCTGAAACTGTGGCTGGTCTTCTTCCTGGCGGCGGCGGCGGGGCTGACGGTGCTCGGCCAGGCGCATGCGATGGTGATGGCCTATGGCGGTGCGGCGGGGCTGGCGCTGGCGGCCACCACGATGATCACCGGCTGCATCGCCGCGGCGCGCATCGGCGGCGGCTTCCTGGCCGACCGCTTCGCCGCGCCGGTGGTGATGGCCGGCGCGCATGTGCTGGCGCTGGCGGGCGACCTGCTGCTGCTGGGGTTTCCGGGGCCGCTGGTCGCCGTGGCGACGCTGGCGATGATCGGCATGGGCTACGGCATCGTCAGCGGCAGCACGGCGGCGGCGATCGGGGTGTACTGGGGGGCGGCGCGCTACGGTGCGATCGCAGGGCGGCTCTATGTCGCGTGGTGCGTCGCGGCGCTGACCCTGCCGGTGGTGGCGGGGCGGCTCTTCGACCTGACGGGGGGGTATCACGGGGCGATCGCGATCGCCGCCGCGGCCAACCTCGCCGGCGTGCTGGTGGCGGCGCGGCTGCCGCGGCGGGAGGCGGCGCAGGCCGCCGCCTGACCCGTCCCACGCTTGCGTGAGATCATGCCCGCCAGGTCCCACCGCACGCTAGGCTTGGCGCATGCCGCCCCGGTGTCGCCGGGGCGGCGGACACGGCACACGCGGCCGGGCGCGGCGCGACGGACCCGGCCCCGGGGCCGCGTGCCGCGGCACCGGCCAGGGAGCAAGCATGGCGGAGATCGACCACATCGTGCTGGGCGCACGCAGCCTCGCGGAGGGCGCGGCCTTCGTCGAACGCCACCTCGGCGTCACGCCGCAGAAGGGCGGGCAGCACCCAGGCTTCGGCACGCACAACATGCTGCTCGGCCTCGGCTCCACCTGCTACATCGAGATCATCGCGCCCGATCCGGCGCAGCCCGACCCGCCGCATCCGCGGCCCTTCGACCTCGACGACCCCGCGGTGCACACGATGCTGGAGGCCGAGCCCCGGCTGCTCGCCTGGGTGGCGCGGACGCCGGCGCTCGATGCCGTGGTGGCGCGCCTCGGGCCCCGCGCGGGAGAGGTGAAGGCGATGTCCCGCGGCAGCCTCTCCTGGCGCATGGCCTTCCCGCCGCAGAACCAGGACATGGACAACCTCATCCCGCCGCTGATCCAGTGGGAGGGCCGGTCCGCCGCGCTGCACCTGAAGGACAGCCATGTCCGCCTGACCGCGCTGGAGGCCGAGCATCCGGACCCGCTTGCGGTGAAGGCGGCGCTGCGCGACCGCGGCCTGGAGGAGGCGCTGCGTGTCCGCCACAGCCCGCATGTCCGCCTGGTCGCGCGGCTGCGGCGGGCCGACGGGCAGGATGTCGCCTTGAGCTCGGGCTGACGGTGCGGCGGCCCGTTGTCGGCGGCAGCCGACCCCGGGCCTGGCCGGGATTGCCTGGCTGCCCGGCCCGGGCGTCCGGCAGGTCCGGCCGCTCGCCGCGGCGCCGGGCCTGGGACGCCCGGCACATCGCAGGGACCCGGTCCGCGTGCGATGCCGCTTCAGGCCCCGCCGGCGGCGTAGTAACCCTGCTGCCGTGCAGCACGCCCCGCATTCCCTGCAGACTCCCGCCCGGGCCGGACGCGGATTGATCCCGCCGAAGCCTTGGCACGAGTCGGACCTGATGCGACACTCGTCTCGCCAACGGGACAGGAGCCGGAGCGGTAGCATGGGGCGCGTGCCGCGCGATGCATGGCGAGGGCATGACCTGGCGCGGCAGGACCGGCGATGACCGCCCGGATCCTGGTGGTGGACGATATCGCCACCAATCTCCGCCTGCTCGAGGCAAAGCTCCAGGCCGAGTACTACGAAGTCGCGATGGCGGCCTCCGGTCCGGCTGCGCTGGCCCAGGCGGTGGCCTGGTCGCCGGATGTCATCCTGCTCGACATCATGATGCCGGGCATGGACGGCTACGAGGTCTGCGAGCGGCTGAAGGCCGATCCCCGCACCGCCCATATCCCCGTCGTCATGGTCACCGCGCTGGTCGATCCGGCCGAGCGCGTGCGCGGCCTGCAGGCCGGTGCCGACGACTTCCTCTCGAAGCCGGTCGACGACGCGACGCTCTTCGCCCGCCTCCGCGCGCTGCTGCGCGTGAAGCAGGTGCAGGATGCCTGGCGCGTGCAGGGGGAGGCCGCGCGTGGTCTCGGCTTCGAGGCGCCGGCGGGACCCTCGCTCGATCTCCGCCATGCGTCGGTGCTGGTGCTGGCGACCGATCCCGCCGACCTCGCCGCGCTGCGTGACGCGCTGGCCGAGGACGGCGTCTCCGTGCAGCCCGCCGCGACGCCCGACGAGGCGCGGGCCCTGCTTGCCGGTGGGCTCTACGAACTGGCGATCCTGGTCCTGCCTCACGACGGGGGAGAGGCGTTGCGCCTCGCCTCCCGCCTCCGCGCCGAGCCCGCGACGCGCGACCTGCCGGTGCTGCTGGTGGCCGAGCCCGCGCAGCGCAGCCTCGTGCTGCGCGGCTTCGACATCGGCGCCAACGACCACGTCTTCCGCCCCATCGACCCGCACGAGTTGCGCGCCCGCGCGCGCAACCAGATCCGCCGCAAGCGCTACCAGGAACGCCTGCGCGACGACCTCGACCGCAGCCTGGAAGCCGCGGTGACGGACCCGCTGACCGGGCTGCGCAACCGCCGCTACGCGATGCGCCACCTGGAAGGGCTGCTGCGCAGCGGGCGGGCGGCGCTGCTCATCCTCGACGTCGACCACTTCAAGTCGATCAACGACCGCCACGGCCACCCCGCCGGGGACGAGGTGCTGCGACAGCTCACGCGTCGCCTGACCGACCAGCTGCGCGCCGCCGACATCGTCTCCCGCCACGGCGGGGAGGAGTTCCTGGTCATCCTGGCGAACGAGCCGCTGGACTATGCGCAGTCGGTCGCCGAGCGGCTGCGCGCGGCGATGGCCGAAGCGCCCTTCGAGATCGCCGGGGCCCAGTTGCCGGTGACGGTCAGCATCGGGATGGTGGTGGCGCCGGCGGGCTGCAGCCCGGATGCCGCGATCGCGGCGGCGGACGAGGCGCTCTACCGCGCCAAGGCGGGCGGGCGGAACCGGGTGGAGATCGCCGACCCCCCGGAGCTGCCGCGGCCGACGGAAGCCGGCCCGGCCGCCTGAGCCGGCCGCGTCGCGCGAAACCTGGAACGCTCCGGGTGGCGTCTCGCGAAGAAAGCCCCGGCGCTGCCCGCGTGAATCGGGCTGCGCCGGGGCTTTCCCGTATCGTGGTGCCGGGCTTGGCGCCCGGCGCGGGCTACTTGATCTTGGCTTCGCGGAAGACGACGTGCTTGCGCGCGACCGGGTCGTACTTCTTCTTCTCGAGCTTGCCGGTGGTGTTCCGGACGTTCTTCTTCGTCACGTAGAAGAAGCCGGTGTCGGCGCTGCTGACCAGCTTGATCTGGATGGTGTTGGCCTTGGCCATGGCGGAGCCTCTGGGGACGCGGGGTCGGTGCGGGGGGCCGGGGCGCGCGGAAGCCCGCGCCGGCTCGAAGACGGCACCCTAGCGGCGGAGCGCCGCGCGTCAAGCGGAACCGCGCCGGGCCACGCTTCCCCGCCCGCGCTGGCCGCGTCACGCATCGAGCGCCATGGCGAGGCGCGCCAGGAGGTCGGGCGCGATGTCGCCGCGGACCCGCAGCACATGCCCGTCGCGCAGCGCGATTGCGGCCGCATGGCGCCCGACCGGCGGCCCCGCGCAGGGCAGCCGTTCCGGAGGGGCGAAGCGTTCCACGAGGTGGCGCAGGATGCGCGCGGGGGAGGGGGCCCTGTCCCGGGCCGCCAGGTCCCCGGCCCGGAGACCGGCGTCGGCCCAGGCCTGTCGCAGCGCGCCCGTCGCTTCGCAAGCGGGCCCGGCCCCGAGAGCAACGCCGAGGATCCGACTGCCAGGCCGCGCGGCCAGGCGTCCGACCGGACGGAGCCAGGCGTCGTCCGGCTGGGCGAACAGCACGAGCACCGGCGTGTCGAAGGCGACGGCGCCGGTCAGCACGTCCTCCGGCTGGCGGATCGGGATACCGACGAAGCCGAGCACGTCGACCAGACGGCCGACCAGCACCCGCGAGACGTCGGGCCCCACCGTGAGCGCGACGGCGAGACGGAAGCCATGCCGCACGCAGACCATGACGCTGCCCTCCCGGTCAGGACACTCTCCTGGCCGGGAAGCCTGTCAGGGCGAGGCGTTGGCTGGCTTTGCATGGAGCGCAATCCGTGTGCCCGGAGACGTTTTCGAAATGACATTTCCGAGAGACGATGAATTCACATAATTCGTCTTCCAATACCGAAACGTGTAGGTATCGCGGATGCATATTCATTCTTGATTTTCACGCAGGAAGTTGGAGTTCCGCGATGACAGCTCTGCGTTTCTCCACATCCGATCTGCCCGACCGTGATCGGGTACCGCTGTTCCAGGACATCGTCTCCCGTCGATTCATCAACACCGAGATGCTGGTGAACCCGCGCTACCCGAAGCCATTCCACTTCGACATGGCAATGGCCGCCGGCACCGGGCTGCGCATCGCCGAGGTCTCCTTCGCCGCCGTCGATGTCCGCCGCGGCCCCGCGCATCTGCGCGACGGCGACGACGGCCTCACCTGCTTCCTGCCGCGCGGGACGCCGGTCCGGACCGACCATGCCGGGCGCCGCGGCGTCATCGCCAGCGGCGGCGCGGTGTTCGTGATCCATGGGAAACCCGGCGCAAGCTGGTGGCCGGACAACGCGGTCACGCTCCTGCAACTGCCGCGCCGCGTCTTCGTCGACCCCGGCGCCATCGACCGCGCCGCAGGCTTCGTCCACGCGCCCGGGCGCCCGCTGCTCAAGCTGCTGCGCGCCTATCTCCGTTCCACCTGGCAGGAGGCAGGGACGACAGGCCTGGTCCCGGAGGCGGCGGAGCGCAACCTCGTCGCGCTGGTCGAAGGTCTTGCGGCGCATACGGTCGATGGCATGGCGCGTGCCGCCTGGCCCGCGCTCGGGCCGGCGCGCGTCGCGGCAATGCGGGAGGTGATCGCACGCCGCGCCGCCGAACCGCGCCTCGACATGCGGGCGGTGGCGGCGGCGGTGGGGCTGTCCGAGCGCAGCGGCCACCTCGTCCTGGCGGCCGGGGGGCTGACCTTCACCGCGTGCCTCGCGGCGGCACGTCTCGACCGGGTGCAGGCGCGGCTGGAGGCGGGGGATCCCGGGCGCATCATCGAGATCGCGCTCGATGCCGGCTTCGGCGACGTCGCGCATTTCAACCGTCTGTTCCGCGCCCGCTTCGGCATGACTCCGACGGAGATGCGGGCGATGGCGACGCGGCCCGGCTAAGCGGTCTGCTGCCCCGCCTACCGCCCCAGCGCCTCCGCATAGGCCGCCGGGTTCTCCAGCAGCGCCGCCGCCAGCGCGAAATCGCTCTCCCGCCCCTCCGCCGGCGGGCAGGCGGCCCGCAGCGCCGTCACCTCCGCCGCCGGCAGCGGCGCCCTCAGCGGCCGCACGCGGCCGAGCGCCGGGACCGCCGGCGATCCGCCCCGGCGCAGCAGCGCCAGGACCGCCTCCGGTTCCTCGCGGCTCGTGCAGATCGCCGGCAGCACGCCGAGGTCCTGGATCGGCCAGCCCGAGGGCGCCAGCACCCGCGCCCAGCTCAGGTCCAGCTCCCCGCCATTGGCCAGCGGCGCGACGATCTGGATCAGCCCCTTGCCCGTCGTCGCGCTGCCGATGACGACCGCCCGGCCGCGATCGGCCAGCGCCGCCGCGACGATCTCGGCCGCCGAGGCGGTGCGGCCATCGACCAGCACCACCAGCGGCAGGCCCGCCGCGTGGTCCTCGTCGTCCGCGAGGTAGGTGCGGTCCGTATCCGGGTGCCGCCCCGCCGTGCGCGCCACCACGCCGCCGGTCAGGAAGGCCGAGGCGACGGCAACGGCCTGCGTCAGCAGCCCGCCGCGGTTGCCGCGCAGGTCCAGCACGATGCCCCGCATCGCTCCGGGCTCGATCCCCGCCTCCAGCGCCGCCAGCAGGCGCTGGTCGGTGTCGTTGGCGAAGGCCTCCAGGCGGATCCAGAGGATGCCGTCTCGGCGTTCCCAGCGCACCGAATCGGGCGGCACCACCTCGCGCGGCAGCACGAGGTCGAGCCGCCGCCCGCCGCGCTGGATGCGCAGGATGGCGGCCGAGCCCGTCGGACCCTCGAGCATGGCGACGGCCTCGGCCAGGCGCCGGGCGGAGACCGGCTCGCCGTCGATCGCCAGCAGCCGGTCGCCGATGCGCAGGCCGACGCGCCCCGCCGTGCCTGCGGGTGCGATGGCGGCGACCACCACCGCGTTGCCCGGGCCGGGCGCCAATTGCAGGCCGAGCGCGGATTGCCCGACGCGGCGGATGCGCGCGGCGGCGGCCTCGGCGGGCGGCAGGTAGCGGCTGTAGGGATCGAGCCCGTCGAGCATGCCGTCGAAGGCGGCCTGCACCACGCGGTCGGCGCCGGCGGCACGCAGCGCGGGGGAGGCCTGCCACGCGGCATCCAGCAGCGCGGCGACCGCGACGGCGAGCGTGCCCGCGCCGCGCGTCGAGGCGGGGACCGGGCGCGCCAGCAGCAGCCGCCCGTCCCGCGACAGCAGCAGCGTGCCCGCGCGCAATTCGGTGCGCAGCATGGGATCCAGCGCCGCCGCGCCCTGCAGCGCCCTGAGGCCGAGCGCGCCGGGCGCCGGCGCCTCCAGCGCGCGGTCGAGGACGACGTCGAAGGCGGTGGCGAGGACGGCCTGGACCAGGTCGCGCGGGAAGGGGGTATCGGCCGCGGCGGGCCGCAGCCCGGCGAGCAGCACCAGCAGCAGCGTTGCCGCGAAGCGAAGCCCGGCCAGTCCATGCTCCGCGCGGATCGAGGCGCGGACCATGGCCCTGGGGCTTGATATGTCGCGTGATTCACGTCCTCGGTGAGTCCACCCCGGACGATCACGCCTGAGAGCGTGATCGCCGGAGGTCGAAGCACCGAAGGCGTGAAGCACGCGACCAATCAGGAGGCTCGACCATGGTCCGCGCTTCCGTGCGCGCGGACCATGGTCTAGCGCAGCTTTCCGCGCTTCCCCCCAGGCTTCGGCGGGGCGCCGCGGCCACGGCGTTCCCCGGGCCCGGTCATGATCTGGAACACCATGCCGCCGGTGCGCGCGGTGGCCTGCACCAGCCGTGCCTCCACCTCCTGGCCAAGCGTGAAGCGCAGCCCCGTGCGCTGTCCGAACAGCGCATGCCTGGCCTGGTCCTCGATCCATCGGTCGTCCGGCAGAGACGCCATGGGCACGATTCCGCTGGCGCCATTCTCCGTCACGGTGACGAAGAGGCCGAAGCGTGTCACCCCGCTGATTCGCGCCGCGAACACTTCGCCCTGCCGCTGTGCCATGAACGCCGCGAGGTAGCGGTCGACGGCGTCGCGCTCGGCCTGGGCGGCGCGGCGCTCGCACTGGGTGATGTGCTCGGCGCTGTCGGTGAAGCGCGCGGCCTCGACCTCCTCCAAGGCGCCCGTCCCGAGCTTCAGGCCGCGGATCAGCGCGCGGTGCACCAGCAGGTCGGCGTAGCGGCGGATCGGGCTGGTGAAATGGGCGTACCGAGACAGGGCGAGCCCGAAATGGCCGATGTTGTCGGGCGCATAGGCGGCCTGGGACTGGCTGCGCAGCACGGTCTCGTTGATCAGCCGCTCCTCCGGCAGGCCACGCGCCTTCTCCAGCACCTGCTGGAAGTTGCGGGGATGGATGCGGTCCGAGGCGGGGAGGTTGATGCCGATGCCGTGCAGGAAGTCGCCGAGGTTGAGCAGCTTCTCGTCCGAGGGGCGGTCATGGATCCGGTACATGCAGGGCTGGCGCAGGCGCTCCAGCTCCTCGGCCGCGCAGACATTGGCGGCGACCATGAACTCCTCGATCAGCCGGTGCGCGTCGAGGCGGGCGCGCGGCACCACCGCCGTGACGTTGCCCTTCTCGTCCAGCATCACCCGCCGCTCCGGCAGGTCGAGGTCGAGGGTGCCGCGGGCGACCCGGGCGCCGAGCAGCGCGCGGAAGGCGCCGTAGAGACGGGCGACATGGCCGGGCGCGAGCCCCTCCGGGTCGGTGCCTGCGTCCGCGTGGGCCTGCACCTGCTCGTAGGTCAGGCGCGCGGCGGATTTCATGATCCCCCGGCCGAAGCGATGGCCGGTCTTCCGGCCCGAGGCGTCGAAGCGCATCTCGACGAAGAGGCAGCCGCGGTTCTCGTTGGGGCGCAGGCTGCACCAGCCGTTGGAGAGGGCCTCGGGCAGCATCGGCACGACGCGGTCGGGGAAGTAGACGCTGTTGCCGCGCGTCCAGGCCTCCCGGTCCAGCGCACTGTTGGGCCGGACGTAGTGGGCGACGTCGGCGATGGCGACGAGCACGCGCCAGGCGTCCCCGTCCGGTTCCGCCCAGACCGCGTCGTCGAAGTCGCGGGCATCCTCGCCGTCG
>JAIYAI010000500.1 GCA_027489135.1 Acetobacteraceae bacterium | reverse complement strand
TCGCCGCGCGGGACGCAGAGGATCCGGAGATAGGTCGCCAGCCTGTCGCCCACCGCCGCGCCCCGCCTCAATCCGCCTTGATGTTCCCCGCCCGGATCACCGCGCCCCAGCGCCCGATCTCCTCGCGCAGATAGGCGGTGAACTCCGCCGGCGAGAAGGTCGCGATCACCGCGCCCTGCGCTTCCAGCGAAGCCCGCGCCGCCGGCGCGCCGAAGGCCCGCAGGCTCTCCGCGTTCAGCCGCGCGACGATCGCCGCCGGCGTCCCCGCCGGTGCGACCAGCCCGGACCAGGTGCTGGCCGCATAGCCCGCGATCCCCTGCTCTGCGATCGTGCGCAGCTCCGGCCAGCCCGGGTTGCGCTGCGGGCTGCCGATGCCGAGCGCGGTCAGCCTCCCGTCCCGCACATGCGGCCCGGACGACCCCGCGCTGTCGAACAGCACGTCGCAATGCCCGGCGATGGTGTCGGTCAGCGCCGGGCCGCTGCCGCGATGCGGCACATGCGTCATCTCGATCCCCGCGCCGCGGATGAACATCTCCGCGGCAAGATGGGACGGCGAGGCGACGCCGATCGAGCAGTAGTTGACCTTGCCCCGATTGGCATTCGCCCAGGCGACGAAGGACTGCACGTCGCGCGGCCCCCGCCCCACGGGCTGCACCATCAGCAGCGGCGCGATGGAGGGGATCGCCACATGCTCGAAGCTGCGGATCGGGTCGTAGGAGACGGCGATCATCTGCGGCAGGATCGAGAGCGGCCCGGAGGCCGTCATCGCCAGGGTGTAGCCATCCGGCGTGGCGCGGGCGACCGCCTCCGTGCCGATGATGCCGCTCGCACCCCCGCGGTTCTCCACCGCAACAGGCTGGCCGAGCGCCGTCTGCAGGTGCTGCGCCAGCACCCGCGCGACGGCGTCGGTGCCGCCACCGGGCGGGAAAGGCACGATGATCCGCACCGGCCGCTCCGGCCAGGCCGGCTGCGCCCCGCCGGGGACCGGCATGAGCACGACGACGGCCGGCAGCAGCGCCGCGACCGCGATGAGCAGCGCACGCCGGATCACGCCGAGGCTTCCTCGAGGAAGACCTGCACGGCCTGGAACAGCGCGCCGCGGTTGCGCTCCATGATGATGGTGTGCGTGCCATCCCCGAGCACGACCAGCCGCTTGCCGGGGCTGTTGGTCAGCAGCGGGAAGATCGCGTTGGCCATGGCGGGCGGCGTGTCGCGGTCCCATTCCGCCACCACCAGCAGCGTCGGCGCCGTCACCTTGGCCGGATCCCAGTAGGGCTTGCCGGCCTGCCAGTATTCGCGGCTGTCCAGCAGTACGCCGTTCGGCGCCCGCAGCGCGGGCGGGTTGCGGCGCTGGCCCTCCGGGTCGGTGGCCCAGGTGACGCCGGCCCAGTGCTCGAACCAGCCCGGCGGGATCAGGCCGGCGCGCTTGCCCTCCGGCACGCCGGTCATCCAGCGCTCGCGCGCCTGCGCCTGGGTGACGGTGCGATAGGCGCCGAGCGTCGTGCCCGCGGCGCCGCCCGCCAGGCTCGGCGCGTCGCGCAGCCAGCCTGGCGCGAAGAGCACGAGGCGCTCGACCAGCGCGGCATTGTCGGCGGCGAAGCGTCCCTGCAGCGCGCAGCCCCAGGACCAGCCCATATGCGCAATGCGCGGCAGGTTGCGGCGCTGGCGGATGAAGGCGGCGACGCTGCCGATATCGGCCACCGCGGTGTCGCCTCGGACGAGGGGCGGGTTCGCCTCCGGCGGCTGGCTCATCTCGGCGGGGCGCGTGCTGCGGCCGTAGCCCCGGATATCCATGCACCAGACATCGAAGCCGCGGCCCGCGATGTAGTCCATCCAGGACAGCCCGCCGAGCGGCAGGTCGAAGGCCGTGTGCGCCGGATAGGTCGCGCCGTGGACAAACAGCAGCGTCCGGCCCGGGGAGAAGCTTGTCATCCCCTCCGGCCGCTTGTTGCGGACGAAGATCTCGATTCCGGCATCCGTCGCCGGGACCATGAACTCCTCCGTCGCCAGGCTGGCGGCCTGGGCCCGGGCGTGGTCGGGTGCCGCGACGGCGGACAGCAAGGCGGCGGCGGGCGGCGCGGCAAGGATGGCGCGGCGGCGCATGGCAGACTCCCTCGATCGTCTTGGTGGCCACCCTAGCGCCCGATGCGCCGAGGCGGAATCGCCGAGGTGTCGGATTGGCCGCCCCTGCCTCGGCGGAGGTGCGATCCGCCCGCGTGGCTCCCGCTGTAGCGCGGCGGGTCGGAGTCGCCACCCGCCCGGCGTAACTGCGCCCCCGGGTTGCCACGCGCCCGGCGTGACCGCGCCCCCGGGTCGCCAACCACCCGGCGTAGTTGCGCCCCCGGGTCGCCACGCGCCCGCCGCGGACGAGCCTCGCGATCCTGCCGGTCGGTCGGCGCGCCCGGATGCGCTACACGCCCCGGCATGGAGGCAAGCCTGACACACGGCGCGGACCGCAAGCCGTCCGCCGCGCCCGATCGCGCGCCGTGGCGTGCGGAGGCGCGGGCGACGCTGGCCCTGGCCTGGCCGCTGGCGCTCACCAATCTCAGCCAGCACGCCATGTCGTTGACCGACAGCATCGTCCTCGGCTGGCTCTCGACCGAGGCGCTGGCCGCGGCGACCCTCGGCGCGAACCTCTACTGGATGATGATGGCCCCGGCCCTCGGCGTGGCGCTGGCGGCCGGGCCGCTGCTGGCCCAGGCGCGGGGCCGGGGCCGGGGCCTCGGCGCCGGGGGCCGCGGCTGGGTGCCGGAGATGCGGCGCGGCGCCCGCGGCAGCCTCTGGGCCGCGGCCGCCGTGCTGGCGCCCTGCCTCCTCGTGCTCTGGTGGGGGGAGGCGGCGCTGCGCCTCACCGGCCAGGACCCGCACCTCGCCGCCCTGGCCGGTGAGTTCCTGCGGACCATGATGTGGGGCCTGGTCCCCTTCACCCTCTTCGTCGTGCTGCGCGGCTACCTCGCGGCGATGGAGCGGCCCGGGCCGGCGCTGGCCATCGCGCTGGGGGCGGTGGCGTTGAATGCGGCGATATGCCCGGTTCTCGTCTTCGGATGCCTCGGCTGGCCCGGCCTCGGCATCCCCGGAGCGGGGCTGGCCAGCAGCATCGCCAACCTGCTGATGGCGCTCGGCCTGCTCGGGCTGATCGCCCGCGACCGCCGCCTGGCCCGCATCCGGCTGCTCGGCCGCTGGTGGCGCCCCGACGTGCCGATGCTGCGCGAGGTTCTGCGCATCGGCCTGCCGATCGCCGCCGCGCTGCTGCTGGAGATGGGCGTGTTCAGTGCCGCCTCCTTCGCCATGGGCTGGTTCGGCGCCGTGGCCGTGGCAGCCCACGCCATCGCGCTGCAGACCTCCGCCATGACTTTCATGGTGCCCATGGGCATCGGCCAGGCGGCGACGGCACGGGTCGGGCTGCTGGTCGGCGCCGGGGACCGGCCCGGCGCGGCACGGGCGGGCTGGACCGCCATCGCCCTCGGTGCCGGCTTCATGACGGCCATGGCGGTGCTGCTGATCCTCGCCCGCGATGCGATCGCCTGGACCTTTCTTGACCGCACCGACAGCCAGGCGGCGGAGGCCGCGGCGCTCGGTGCGATGCTGCTGTTGATCGCCGGCGTCTACCAACTGGCCGATGGCGTGCAGGCAGTGGCGGCGGGGGCGCTGCGCGGCCTGAAGGACACGGCGGTGCCGATGCTGCTGGCGGCGCTTGGATACTGGGTGGCGGGGCTGCCGCTCGGCCTGCTGCTGGCGCTCGGCCTCGGCCATGGCCCGCCCGGGATCTGGATCGGTCTGGCGGCAGGGCTTGGTGCCGTCGCGGTGCCGATGCTGCTGCGTTGGCGGGCCCTGGCCCGCCGGCACGGGTGAGACGGTAGCATCGGGCGCATATTGCAACCTGCGCATGTGTAACACCGCCATCCGCTCGCTTGCCCATCGGGCAATCCGATGCGCATGCTGCCGCCGCCCGTCCGGAGTTCGCCGAACCTATGCCGTCGCGTGTCGCCCTTGCCCTGGCGCTTCTCGCCAGCCTCCTGCCCTTCGCCGCCCGCGCACAGCAGCCTGCAAACCAGCGCAACGAGCCGCGCGAGGTCACCGTCGCCAACGAGACCGACCGCACGCTCCAGCAGCTCTACGTCTGGCGCACCGGCACGCCGGCCCAGGGCGATGACCGGCTGGGCACCAATGTGCTGCCGCCGCGCGCCAGCCTGCGCGTCCCCCTCGGCCGCAGCACCAACTGCAACTGGGAGGTGCGCGCCCTGTTCGATGAGGGCGAGGAGATCCGCCGCCGCGTCGATGTCTGCCGCGCGCCGCGCGCCGTGCTGACCGATTCCGGCCCGCGGCGGGAGGTCGAGGTCGCCAACGAAGCCGACCTCGAGCTGCGCGAACTCTACCTGTTTGCCCCGGGCAGCACCGACCAGGGCCGCGACCGCCTCGGCACCTCCATCGTGCCGCCCGGGGAGGCCTTCAAGCTGCGCCTGCGTGGCGACGCGATGCGCGAATGCGTCTGGGACGTGCGCGGCGTCTTCGCAGACGACACGGAGGAGCGGAAGGCGCGGCTCGACATCTGCCGCACGCCGCGCTTCGCCTTCGGCGATCCGACCCTGCCGACGCGCGAGACGCCCGTGCTGAACCGCGCCCGACGCACCCTGCGCGAGCTGTTTGCCGTCCCTGCCGCGCCGGAGGGGCCGCTGCCCGAGGACCGCGCCTGGGGCCCGGACCGGCTGGGCAGCGCCGTGATCACGCCACGTGAGAGTTTCCGCCTGCGTGTCCGGTCGCGCGACTGCGCCTTCGACCTGCGCGGCATCTTTGACGACGACAGCACCGAGGTGCGACGCAACGTCGATCTCTGCGTCGTGCAAGGGGTGGTTTTCGGGGAGCAGGTCGCCGACGCGCAACCGCGCAAGGTCACGCTGCTGAACCGCCATGCGCGCACCATCCAGCAGGCCTTCGTCTCGCCCACCGAAAGCCGCGACTGGGGCGACGACGTGCTCGGCAACGGCGTGCTTGCTACCGGCGGGCGGATCGAGGTGCAGGCCGTGTCCGGGTGCCGCGCCGATCTCCGCATCGTCTTCGACACCGGCGC
>JAIYAI010000013.1 GCA_027489135.1 Acetobacteraceae bacterium | reverse complement strand
GCTGCCCGGCGGCGGGAAGGCCAGCCCCTGCACCGCGACCAGCGGCGCGCCCAGCAGCCGCGGCGCGAGGTCGAGGAGATGCACGCCGACGTCGTAGAGGACGCTGCCGCCCTGCGCCGGATCCTCGCGCCAGGGCACGCGCTCCGCCGGCGGCGCGGCGCGTTCGATCGAGAGCGCGCGGACGGGGCCGATCTCGCCCGCGCGCAGCACCTCGCCCACCCGGTCGAGGAAGCGCTCGAAGCGGAGATGCAGGCCGAGCCGCAGCATCACCCCCGCGTCGCGGCAGGCGGCGACCATCGCCTCGGCGTCGTCGAGGGAAAGCGCCAGCGGCTTCTCGCAGAGCACATGCTTGCCGGCCGCCGCGGCGGCCAGCACGGGGGCCCGGTGCAGCGCATTGGGCGAGGCGACGAAGACGGCGTCGACGTTCGGGTCGCGGGCAAGGGATACGGGATCGTCATGCGCCGTGGCGATGCCGAAGCGCGCGGCGAAGTCCCGCGCCTTGTCGGGGTCTCGCGTGGCGCAGGCGGTGACCGTGGCGAATTCGCTGCGCGCCACCGCGGGCATGATCCCATTGGCGGCGAGCGAGCCGAGCCCGACGATTCCCCAGCGCAGCCGGCGCGGTGCCATGCCCCTCTCCTCTCCCGGACCCGCGCAGGATAGGCGGCGTCGCCGGCCGCGGCGAGGCGCGCGTCGCCTATTGCCGCGGGTCGCGGCCGCAGTGCTGCCTGTCTGCATGCCGCGGCGCGCGCCATCCGACGGCGGGATCCCGCGCATCCTGGCCACGGCCGGGCGAGACCGGGACATCCGGTCGCCTCGCGTGACCCCCAACCGCGCCGGTCACGGCAACCCGGATCAGCGCGGCAGCACCCGTTCCACGGTGACGCCGCGGCAGTCCATCTCGTAGTCGAGGCCGATCACCGGCGGGCGGCAGTAATGCCAGGTCAGCCCGTGCCGGGCCGCGCCACGCGCGACGATCTCCGACGCCAGGAAGGGGTAGAGGTCGTAGACCGTGTAGACCTGCGACGCGGTCGTATCCTTCCAGGCGAAGCCGAGGGCGGCCATCCGTGCCTCCATCGTCGCCAGCACGTGGCGGCCCTTGGCCAGCATGCCGGACTGCGAGGTATCCCCGTAGGCGACCGTCCGCTCCCGGTAGGTGGCGTTGCCCTCCATCGATTCGCCGCTGCCGGCATTGGCGAAGCTCGGCGCGGCGTTCGGGTCGGGCACGACGTAGCAGAAGGCGTGGAAGCCAGGCTCGGGCGGCTTCTCGAGCTCGGGGCAGACATTGCTGCGGGCGACGGGGTTGCCGTGCGCGCCGTCGTCCAGCAGCACGCCCCAGTCCTTCAGCACCGCGGCATAGAGGCGGTTGAAGTCGATGAAGCCCTGGTCGGTGAAGGGCGCGGGGGAGCGCAGTTCGCAGGCGCAGAAGGCGGTCTTCGGCACCCCCATGGCGCCAAAGTGGGCTGCGATGCGCTGCCAGCCCTCGGCCATCGGCACGGGTTCGGTGAAGCGCGCGCGCTCGATCCGGTAGCCCGGCTCCGCGGCGACGCCGGCCGAGTACTGGAACACCGCGGGGATGAAGCGGTAGCCGCGATCGGCGAGGGTCCTGGTCTGCATCAGATCACCTCATCCGTCCTGAACTGCGCGATCTCCGCCGCGGCGTAGCCGGCTTCGGCGAGCACGGCCTCGGTATCGGCGCCGATCTCGGGCGCCATATGCTCGAGCTTCGCGTCGCCATGCGCCAGGCGGAAGCCGGTGGTGGCGAATTCCAGTGGGCCCCAGGGCGTCTCGACGCTCTGCATCAGGCCGGGGCGCGCGGCCACCTGCTCATGCGCCAGCGCCTCGTCCACGCGTCGGACCCGGGCGCAGGGCGCGCCGGCGGAGTTCAGCGTCGCCTCCCATTCCTCGGGCTCGGCCTTGCTCAGGGCGTCCTCGATGATGGCGCGGAGATGATCCTTGTTCTCGGTGCGCAGGAACCAGTCCGCCAGCAGCGGGTCCTCCAGCGCGTCGGCGCGGCCGATCGCCGTCATCAGGCAGCGGTACTGCTTCTCCGTGTTGCAGGCGAGCAGCAGGTGCCCGCTGCCGCAGCGGAACAGGTTCGCCGTGGCGCGGCGGCTGATCGCCTGGTTGCCCCAGGGCACCTGCTTGTGGCCGGCGACGGTCCAGTCCGCCACCTGCGGCGCGAGGAAGGCCAGCGTCGCCTCCAGCATGGAGACATCGATCACCTGGCCCCGCCCCGTATGCGTCCGCTGGAACAGGGCGGAGGAAACGGCGAAGGCCGCCGTCATGCCGGAGAGCGTGTCGCAGACCGCGAAGCCGGCGCGGATCGGGTCGCCGCCGGGGTGGCCCGTCATCGCCATGATGCCGGAGGTCGCCTGGATGCGGCCGTCATAGCCGGCCTCGGCGCGGAAGGGCCCGGTCTGGCCGAAGCCGGAGACGCTGCAGAAGATCAGCCGCGGGTTGATCTCCAACAGCGCCTTCGACCCGAGGCCGAGCCGGTCCATCACGCCGGGGCGAAAATTCTCCATCACCACGTCGACCTGGGTAACGAGCCTGCGGATGATCGCCTGCGCCGCCGGCTTCTGCAGATCGAGCGTCAGGCTGCGCTTGCCGCCGTTGACGGCCTGGTAGGACGGCGCCTGGTTGCGCTCCGCCCATTCGCGGGACAGCGGCGTGCGGCGCATGTCCTCGCCCTCCCGCCGCTCCACCTTGACGACATGGGCGCCGAGCAGGGCGAACTGATAACTGGCGAAGGGGCCGGCGAGCACCTGGGTGAAGTCCAGGATGCGGACGCCCGCGAAGGGCCGCGGTGAATCGGACATCGGCGTCACGCCGCAGCCGTTTCGTGACGCGGCTCCGCCGCGATGGTCTGGCGGCGCAGCTCGGCGGCGATCGCCTTCTGCTTGGCGAAGTCGTCGCGCTTCTTCTGGATCTCCTCGGCCGGCATGGTCTCGACGTTGGAGTAGTCGAGCTTCCAGGCGGCATCTGCGGCCCAGCGCTGCGGCGACTGCACCGTGGTGCGCGGGCCGGGCGCGCTCTCCAGGACCTTCAGCGCCAGTTCCAGCGTGGCGCGCTGGCTTGCGGGATCATGCGGCTTGCCGGCGCCGTTGCCGAGCGGGAAGTCGCTGAACAGGAAGCGCGGCACGCCGCAGAACTCCACGATGTCCTTGGCGCAGCCCATCACCACCGTCGGGATGCCGTTCTCCTCCAGGTGGCGCGCGACGAGGCTGACGGTCTGGTGGCAGACCGGGCAGTTCGGCACCAGCACGGCGACATCCGTCCCCTCCTCCCGGCAACGGCGCAGGATCTCGGGGCAGTCGACGGTGACGGTGTGGCGATGGCTGCGATTGGTGGGCGCGCCGAGAAAATTCGCGGTCAGCCCGCCGATCCGACCCTCCTGCGCCAGGGTTCGCAGCATCGGCAGCGGGAACCAGGCGTTCTGGTCCGTCGCCGGGCTGTGCACGCGGTCATAGGCGATGTGGGACACGCGCATGTCGTGGTCGCGGTCGGTCGGAAGCGCGTAGACCTCGTAGAACTTGGCACCCGCGTTGTAGGCGGCGCCGGGCCCCTGGTCGCCCTTGCCCTCCTGGTACGGCGCGGCGGTGACGATCAGCGTCACCTTGCTCTGCGCCAGCGGCTTCGTCAGCGGCTGGAACGGCACCTCGGCGTACTGCGCCCAGCGGTACGGGTCGTAGCCGATCGCCTGGTACATGGTGCGGGTGCGGTGCATGTAGGGAATCGGCGCATCGTATTGCGGCGCGAAACCCATGCTGCGGTCGATGGCGTCGATCGTCATGGCATCCTCCTGCCCGGGCGGGCTCGGCGGGCAGGATCGCGCTTTTTCCGCGGCCGCGAAAGGCCCGGGTCGCAGGTCCGGGTTGCGCCTGGCCCCTCCGGGGCGGCATTATCGGCACCAAAGAGGAACGGCCCCGCCAGATCCATGATCCCTCCGGGTGCGATCGACTGCGACGTCCATGTCACCGTCCCCTCGGTGCGCGACCTGCTGCCCTACATGGAGCCCTATTGGCGCGAGCATGTTGAGCGCCGCGGGCTGGAGCGGGAGAATTTCGACACCTCCGCCTATCCCCCCGGCGCCGCCATCAACGCGCGGCCGGACTGGAAGCCGGAGAAGGGGCCGGCCGGCGGCAGCCTCCCGGCCCTTCAGCAGCACATCCTCGACCCACTCGCGCCGGAATTCGCGATCTGCAACGTGATCCACGGCGCGCAGATGATCTTCAGCGAAGACCTCTCCCTCGCCCTCTGCCGCGGCATCAACAACTGGCTCGCCGCGGAATGGCTGGACCGCGACCCGCGTCTGCGCGCCTCCATCGTCGTGCCGCCGCACAGCCCCGACCTGGCGGCGGAGGAGGTGGAGCGCCTCGCCGGCGACAAGCGCTTCGTGCAGGTGCTGCTGCTGGCGATGGCGGAGGTGCCGCTGGGCCGGCGCTTCATGTGGCCGCTCTACCGCGTCGCGGAGAAGCACGGGCTGCCGATCGGCGTGCATGCCGGGTCCTCCTTTCGCCATCCGCCGAGCGCCGGCGGCTGGGGCAGCCTCTACCTCGAGGACTATGTCTCCTTCGCCCAGGGCCATGCCGGCGCGCTGAACTCCCTGCTGGCCGAGGGCGTGTTCCAGAAATTCCCGGACCTGCGGGTGGTGCTGATCGAGAGCGGGGTGACCTGGCTGCCTGCCAGCATGTGGCGCTTCAATAAGACCTGGCGCGGGGTGCGCGCCGAGGTGCCCTGGCTGAACCGCCTGCCCGCCGACATCGTCCGCGAACGCGTGCGCCTGACCGCCCAACCCTTCGATGCACCGCCCGACGCGGCCTCCCTCCTCAGCATCCTCGACCAGTTCGGTTCGGACGAGATGCTGCTCTTCGCCACCGACTACCCGCACTGGCACTACGACGAGGACGAGGTGCTGCCCGCCGGGCTGCCACCCGACCTCCTCCGCAAGATCACCCGCGACAACCCCCTGGCGACCTATCCACGCCTCAAGCAGGAGACTCCGTGATGAACGTGGCCCTCCGCGATCCGCGGATCGAGCGTCCCGCCCAGCAGCATCTCGGCTTCGTCGATTGCGACGTGCATCCCTTCTTCCGCACGCCGGCGGATTTCGATCCGTTCCTGTCCGCCCGCTGGCGCGAGCATCGCCAGACCATCGGCAACCGCTCCCGCGTCGGGCTCGCGCGCACCTCGATGTATCCGCGCATGTCGCCGGGCAACGGGATGCGCGGTGATTCCTGGCCGAAGACCGGCGGCCCGCCGGGCAGCGACCTCGCGATGATGCGCGAACAGCTCCTCGACCTCTTCGACGTGAAGGCGGGGCTGCTGGCGCCGCTGGTCGGCGGCGCGGCGGCGGAGCGCAACGTGGAATTCGGCGCGGCCATGGCCGTCGCGGTGAACGAGTGGCAATGCGCCGCCTTCTGCGACCCGGAGCCCCGCCTCAAGGCCAGCGTGCAGATCACGCTGGAGCACGAGGAAAGCGCGATCGCCGAGATCGAGGCCCGCGCCGGCGACAGGCGTTTCTGCCAGGTCAACATCCCCCCGCGCGGGATCGAGCCGCTGGGGCGCCACCGCTACCGCAAGATCCTCGCGGCCTGCGCCGCGGCGGGCTTCCCGATCTCGCTGCATCTTGGCGGCACCAGCGGGCATGCCAGCACCGGCGGCGGCTGGCCCAGCTTCTACCACGAGGAGCACCCATCCTACGTGCAGTCCATGGAGACGCTGGTCATCAGCCTGGTCTGCGAGGGCGTCTTCGAGGAGGTGCCCGACTTGAAGGTCGTGATGGTGGAAGGTGGCTTCGCCTGGCTGCCCTCCCTCGCCTGGCGGCTCGACAAGCACTGGAAGCGCCTGAAGGCGGAGGCGCCGCAGTTGAAGAAGGCGCCGTCCGAATACATCCGCGAGCATTTCTGGGTGACCACCCAGCCCATGGAGGAGCCCGAGCGGCCCGAGGACATGCTCAAGACCATCGAGTGGATCGGCCCGGACCGCATCATGTTCTCGACCGACTATCCGCACTGGGACCAGGACGATCCCCGCTACGCCTTCAAGGTCCGCCTGCCCGACGACTGGGCCCGCCTGATCTACCGCGAGAACGCGATGGCGCTGTACCGGCTGGACTGACGATGGCGCGCAGCGGCATCCACCGGACCGCGCAGCGGGCCGAGCGCGCTTCTGCGCGTCGCGCGCAATCGCGCGAAAGCCAAGGCGGCGGAGCCGCCGCCCGGCGCCTGAAGGCATAGAGATCATGGCGAAACACATTGTGGCCGCCGTCGCTGAGATCCCGCCCGGCGGCCGGAAGATCGTCACCGTCCGCGGACGGGAGATCGGCGTCTTCAACATCGACGGCACCTTCCACGCCCTGATCAACCGCTGCCCGCACCAGGGCGCCGTGCTCTGCGAGGGCGCGATCGTCAGCCGCCTCGAGGCGCCGATGCCGGGCGAGTACCGCCTCACCCGGCCTGGCACGATGATCCGCTGCCCCTGGCATTGCTGGGAATTCGACATCGCCACCGGCCAGTCCTGGTGCGAGCCGGACGACGTGAAGGCGCGCAGCTACAGCGTCTCGGTCGAACCCGGCGAGGCGCTGGCCAAGGGTCCCTTCAAGGCGGAAACCGTCGCCGTCTCGGTCGAGCAGGACTACGTCGTCGTCGACGTCTGATTCCGGCTCAACCATTCCCGTCCTGGGCCGTTGTTCCCCTGGCACGACGCTGGGGGAGCAGAGGATGGAACCGGGCGACGACCTTCGCCACTTCACATGGAAACTCGCGATCGTCCTCGGCGCCGCCGCCCTGGTCTGGCTGGTGGCGGCGGCGGCGCATGTGCTTTTGCTCGTCTTCACCGGCGTGCTGCTGGCGATCCTGCTGCGGCGCCTTGCCGGGCTTCTCGCGCGGGCGACGCGCCTGCCGGAGGGCGGGGCGCTGGCCGTGGTGCTGCTGCTGATCCTCGGCGCCATCGGCGGCGGCAGCCTCCTGCTCGGCAGTTCGGCGATGACGCAGATGGGACAGTTGCAATCCGCCCTGGTCGGCGCCTGGCAGGCGCTGCCGGAGAATTTCCGTGCCCAGATCGGCGACAGCGCACAGGTCAACGCGGTGCTCGCACAGCTCGGCGCCTATGCGCCCTCCGTCCTCTTCGGCCTGGCGGACCTGCTGGTGGTGCTGTTCAGCGCGCTCTACCTCGCCGCCCAGCCCGCGCCGTATCGCCGCGGCCTGCTGCTGCTGGTACCGCCGCGCGGCCGCGAACGCACGGAGGAGATCCTGACAGTGCTGGACGATGCGCTCTGGCTCTGGATGATCGGGCAGCTCGTCAACATGGCGATCGTCGGCACCGTGACGGGGCTCGGCCTCTGGCTGATCGGCATTCCGGTCGCCGTGCAGCTCGGCGTCATCGCGGGCCTGCTGGAGTTCGTGCCCTATCTCGGGCCGATCCTGTCTGCCATTCCCGCCATCCTGATCGGCTTTGCGCAATCGCCGACGGATGCACTCTGGGTCGCGGGCCTGTTCCTGATCGTGCAACAGGTGGAAGGGAACCTCGTCCAGCCGCTGGTGCAGCGCAGCGTGGTGGAACTGCCGCCCGTCGTGACCATCGCCGCCGTCACGGTGGGCGGCTACCTCTTCGGCATCGTCGGGCTGCTGGTGGCGACGCCGCTGGTCATCGTCGTGATGACGCTGGTCAACATGCTCTGGCTGCAGGACGAACTCGGCGAGGAACGCCGCTTCCCGGACCAGCAGCGCGTGCCGGAACCGCCGCCCGGGAAGGCGGCGGTGGACCTGGCGAAGGACGGGACGCCGGCCGGCTGATCAGCGACCAACCCAGCGCGGCGCGCGCTTCTCGACGAAGGCGCGCGGGCCTTCCTGGAAATCCTCCGTGGCGCGCACGCGCTCGCTGGCGCCGCGGCTGACCTCCCAGAGCTCTTCCTCGGTCAGGTCCAGCGCCTGGCGCGCGACGCCAAGGCTCTCCTTCACCGCGATCGGCGCGTTCACCACCGCGCGTCGGGCCAGCGCCAGCGCGGCCTCCCGCACCTCGGCCTGCGGCACCACGGCGTTAAGCAGGCCGAACTGCGCCATGCGCGCGGCAGGCATGGCATCGCCGGTGGCGATCATCTCCAGCGCGATGGCGCGCGGCAGCACGCGCGGCAGGCGGAAGACGCCCCCTGCCCCGGCGACGAGGCTGCGCTTCACTTCCGGGAGTCCAAAGGTCGCCGTCTCCGCCGCCACGGCGAGGTCGCAGGAGAGCAGCAGTTCCAGCCCGCCCGCGAGCGCATGGCCCTGCGCCGCGGCAATCCACAGCTTGGTCCGATGCGCACGCACGAAGCCGGCGAAGCCGCCGCGCGCCGTGCCCAGCGTGGCGCCGCGGCCGGCCGAGACCTCCTTCAGGTCGGCGCCGGCGCAGAAGGCATGCGGGCCGGCACCCGTCAGCACAACAGCGCGGATCTCGGCATCGAGCTCGATGCGGTCGAGGATCGCCTCCATGGCCTGCGCGACAGCGCCGTTGACGGCGTTGCGCGCCTCCGGCCGGTTCAGGGTGACGAGGGCGATATGCGGCTCGACGATCTCGAACAGCACCGCATCGGTCAGGCCTGCCATGTCTGCACCTCCCCTTCCTGCGCCGGCAGCAGCCGGCCGGTGCGGCCGATCGCGCTGCGCGCCATGTCCATCAGCACGCCGAGCGTCGCGGCATCCTCTCTCGGCACGCGTGCCATGGTCCGCGCGCCATCGGGCAGGCGCAGCACCACGGCGCCGTAGTCCGGCGTGCCGTCGGTGCGGAACACCACCGTATGGGTCTCGACCGTCGCCTCGCCGGTGCGGTCCTCGACCAGCGCG
>JAIYAI010000014.1 GCA_027489135.1 Acetobacteraceae bacterium | reverse complement strand
GCCCTGCCCGACGCCGCCGCCGGTCTGGCCGTTCCAGCGGTTCGCCGCGATCAGCCCGGGGAAGAGATCCCCCATGTTGAACCAGGCCGGGTCAGTCATCCTGCTGTCGGCGAGGAAGGGATCGAGCGGCTGGATCCAGCCCGGCAGGGAATACTGCCAGGACCGCATCGGGCCGGTCATGATGACGGAGAACTCGCCGCGCTGCTGCGACAGGTCGGCGACCAGCTTGGTGAAATACTCCTGCTCCGGCAGGATCAGGTATTCCACCTGGATGCCGGTCAGCGCCCGGAATTGCGGGATCAGCGGCAGCAGGCTCTCGGTGAAGGGGTGCTTGTTCAGGCCGATGGTCAGGCGCTGGCCCTCGGCCATGCGCCAGTTGATCTTCGCCTGGCGGTAGTAGGCCAGCGCGGCGTCATCCTGGGCCCGGGCGGAGCCGAGCCCCGCCATGCCGAGAGCAAGGCCGCCGAGCGACCGACGCGTGATGTCCATGCGCTTCCTCCTGAGCCGTGTCGTTCTGGTGCGACCGGTTCGTCAGCGCGGCGCCGCGAACCGTATTGCCATCAGTCTATTCACGGCTTGGCAAGGCCGCCAAGGCTCAATCGGGCCCGCTCAGACAGGCACGGGCGCATCCTGGCGCAGCAGGCCTTCGCGCTTCAGTTCCTGCCAGAGCGCGGCGGGGATGGGCCGGCGGAGATGGGCCAGGTTCTGCTGCACCTCGGCGGCGGAGAGCGCGCCCGGGATCACCGCAGCCACCGCCGGATGGTGCAGCACGAATTGCAGCGCCGCGGCAGGCAGCGGGATGCCGTGGCGCGCGCAGACCGCCTCCAGCCGGCGCGCGCGCTCCAGAAGCTCCGGCGCGGCGGGGGCGTAGTCGTAGGTCGGCCGGTTGCCGGCGGCGCCGGTCAGGATGCCGGAATTGTAGGGCCCGCCGATGATCACGCCGATATTGTTCTTCTCGGCATAGGGCATGAAGTCGTTCAGCGATTCCTGCTCCAGCAGCGTGTAGCGCCCGGCCAGCAGCATGCAGTCGAAGTCGCCGGCCTGGGCGAAGCGCAGGCACATGTCGGCCTCGTTCAGCCCGGCGCCAATGGCGCCGATCACGCCCGCGCTGCGCAACTCGTCGAGGGCGCGGTAGCCACCCTCCATCACCGTGCGGAAGCGCTCCTCCAGCACGGCGCGGTCGCGGATGGACCAGAAGTCGATGTCGTGGATGAACAGCACGTCGATGCGGCTGATGCCGGTGCGCAGGCAGCTCTGCTCCAGCGAGCGCATGACGCCGTCATAGGTATAGTCGAAGCGCGGCGCGAAGCCGGGCAGGCCGGTGTCGCGCATGTCCGGCGCAGGCGCCTCGCCGGGGCGCATCGCATGCATGACCCGGCCGATCTTGCTGGAGAGAACATAATCCGCCCGCGGCTTGCCGCGCAGGTACTGGCCCATGCGCAGCTCGCTGCGGCCGTAGCCGTAGTAGGGCGAGGTGTCGAAATAGCGCATGCCGCCAGCCCAGGCGGCATCGAGCAGGGCCTGGACCTCGTCTTCCGGCACCTGGGCGCGGAAGCCGCCGATGGGGGCGCCGCCGAAGCCGATCTCCGTGACATGGACCCCGCTGCGCCCGAGGCGCCGCGTGTTGATGGGCTGCATCCCGTTTTCCCCCCGAGCCACCCCTGACCGCGGTGGTCCGGGCGCTTGCCGGGCGATCCTAGGCACCCCTTCCCTGCGCGGTGAAGCCCCCCAACCGACCCGTGGGCACCGTCTCGCTGTGTAATTCAAGCGACCCCAAATTTGTGAATTAGGCATCTTCGTGAGATTGTGCACCGTTCACGAACCGTAAACGGTTCGTTCTGTGGCGGAGCGCATATGATGTCGGGATCCACTACACCCCCGCCCAACTCCCCCCCTGTCGTTGCCGGGCGGCTGGTTCGCAACGGGGCGGAAGCAAGCGGGACCCTGGCCTTCGACCTGCTGGCCGGCGCCACCGATCCCGATCCCGGCCAGACCGTCGCCCTCATCATCGATCTCGGCGGCGTGATCCTGCCCGCCGGCCTGACCCTGGGGCCGGACGGGCACACGCTGCTTCTCGATACCGACGCGCCGATCTTCGCCATCCTCGCCGCGGGCGAGGCGGTCTTCACGGAGATCGACTACACCATCCTCGACCCGGCGGGGGATTTCGTCGCCCAGAGCATCGAGATCACCGTCACCGGCACGAATGACGCACCGCTCGTCCTGACCGGCGCCACCATCTACACCTCGTCCGAAGCGCCCTTCTCCGGCCGCCTCGTCCTCGACGACATCGATTCCGACGACGATGCGACGACCATGACGCTGGGCCTGACGGGCGCAGCACCGCCGGGTGGCAGCTTCACCTTCGGCCCCGGCGGAACCTACAGCTTCGACCCGAACGGCGATTTCGACTATCTCGATCCAGGGGACGAGACGACCTTCACCGTGCAGGTGCGGGCGACCGACGCGCACGGCGCCGTCTCCGCGCCGCAGGACATCACCATCACCGTTGTCGGCACGCCCGACCCGCAGCAGCCGCTGCCGGTCGGCGGCCAGGTCGACGGTCTGATGGCGGCGCTGCTGGCGCTCGATTCCTACAGCCGCGGCTACGATACCGGGCTGAAGGATCTTGGCGGCTTCGGCTCGCAGGTCGGCAGCTACACCTTCAGCGCCGATTCGCTCAGCGTCTTCCAGGGCCTGCGCCAGTCCGACGCCCAATCCGCCGGCTTCTACGCCGCCACCTACACAGGGGGCAGCGGGACCGTGATCGCCTATCGCGGCACCGATGGCGCGATGGATCCCTTCACCGGCTGGTCCGGTGGTGCCGGTGTCTACTCCATCGGCACGAAGATGGTCCTCGACTTCGCGATCTCGCAGGTCGGCGAGAATCTATGGGACGGGATGAAGGGCGTCTTCGGCTCCTCCGCCGCGCAGGTCACCGCGGAACTGGCCATCGGCGCCGGCGCCGCCGTCGCCGCGAGCAGCCCGCAGCGGGCGGAGGACGTGACCACCGTCCTCGAGGCCGCGATCGATGAGTGGTTCAGCGCCGCCTACATCTCGGCCCAGATCATCGATGCGCTGAACTCCCAGCAGACGCCGATCTCGGGCCAGATCTTCCGCGCGATCGTGGCCGAGGGGCTCGACCGGCTCAATGCCGGCCCCTTCGAAGGCACGCTGGACAACACCGTGCTGCAGGTCATCGACAGCAATGCGTTCCAGGCCCTGTTCGCCTCCGTCGACGGGCTGGTCGGCGACCTCGTGATCGATTTCGTGGGCGAGGCGGCGATCGACGCGGCGCTGGCGCCGATCCGCGATTCCATGAAGGCCACGGCGCGCACCGTGATCCAGGGCCTCTTCGTGCCCGGCGCGCCACCGCCGACGCCCGCCCAGATCGAGGCCGCGATCAATGCCGCGCTGAATCCCGTGGCAGCGGCCTCGGCCGTGACGGGTGTCGTCCTCGGTGCCGATCCGCCGATCGAGAGCGTCGAGGACCTCGTCGGCGACATCCTCCATGGCAAGCTGGACGGCAGCGCGCTGGACCGGGAGTTCTCGCAGGTCGCACTGGGGCTGGAATACTGGCGCCTGCAGGGCGGCGGCGCCGCGACCGTCGGCCATTCGCTGGGCGGCGGCATCGCCGGCTATGTCGGCGTGATCCAGGGCACCTATGCGCTCGGCTTCGACCACATGCCCTTCGGCTTGGCCGCCGCCAACACGATCGGGGCGGAGACCAGCTTCGACTTCTTCGAGGCGATGCTCGGCCAGGCGAACTTCACCCAGGCCGTCACCGACATCCTGACCAAGCTCGACCTCACGGCCTTCCATGGCGAGGCGGTGGGCGGCGAGCTGCTGACCGCGGTGCGGAACGGCACCATCGCGGCCTCGGCGGCGGTGCTGAGCGGCCTCGCGACCTCCATCGCGCTCTGGTACGGCAAGACCAGCGTCGCCAACATCAGCTACGACATCTTCAACGTGGCGATGAACCAGGCGGTCTGGACCCCCGCCATCGAAGGGCAGCTCGACAACCGTGCCCCATACCACGGATACGGGCTCGATCCGCTGAACCTGCACAGCATGGCCTACCTGGTCCTGCTGAAATACGCGGAGACCAAGGGCCTCACCGACTGGAGCCTCGTGGGGCTGGAATTCTACGACGCCTTCTTCAACGAGGACGTCGCCAAGGCGCTCGATCCCGCCCGCAGCATTCATTTCCCGGGGGCGGGCGGGGAACTGCGACTGATGGAATCGGCGCTCGCCTATTCCGTCATCGAGGGCTCAGCCGGCCTCGTCTTCGGCAACACCGGTGCCAAGGCGCTGTTCGACGATCTCGGCGACATCGGCACGCTCAAGGCATACGGCATGCCCGACGTGCTCGTCGGGCACGAGGGCGACCTGGTCGAGGCAGCGGTGCAATTCGCCGCCACCATGGCGTTGCAGAAGGTCGACTACACCCTGGTGCAGGGCCCGGGTGTCATCGGTCCCGAGCACGGCATGCTGCTGATGCTCAAGAAGGACGGCAGCCTCACCGACATCCAGAACGCCTCGATCATCGAGCTCGACCTGTCGGAGACGCTCTGGTCGCTGACGGGGACGGGCGGCGCCCCGCCGACCGGCGCGATCGACGTGAAGGGGCTGAACGACCTTCTCGACGCCTTCTACAACACCACCGGCAATGGCGGAGAGATGCGCGCCGCGCTCGGCGTGCTCTACGGCTCCACCACCACCGGCACGATCAACAAGTGGGACTTCAGCTATTCCCCCTTCCCGCTGGTGCTGACGCTGCCGCTGCGCACGGCGAACGTCGCCGACTACGACCCCTTCCATGCCCGGCTCTTCGCCGCCGACGACCATGACGATACTATCACAGGACAGTGGGAAAACGACGTCATCCTCGGCGGCTTCGGCAACGAGGAGATCGACGGCGGCCTGGGAGCCGACATCATCCTGGGCGGCATCGGCCACGACATCATCGTCGACAGCATCCTGGCGCCCGACCCGGGCCTGGTCGGCCCGCATATCCGCGACGACATCTACATCGGCGCCGGCCAGGACGCCGGCCAGGGCCTGTTCGGCGCCTTCGGCTTCTACGACTGGCTACGTGGCGGGGCCGAGACCGATACGGTCAAATACACCGTGTCGAACGACTGGAGGCATCCGGTCAGCTGGGGCGACGGCCTGACACTGCTGAGCCTGACCAAGACCACGGTCGGTGGCGTCGAGGGCGTGGCGGCGCAGATCCTCGGCGGCGGCATCTTCTCGAACGACACGCTGCTGGCCGTGGACCGGCTACATCTGTCGGAGAAGGCCGACACCGTCCTGCTGGATGCCGACAGCCTGCAGTCGGCGATCTGGCTCGACCTCGCCGATCCGCAGGGTCCGTCCTATGGCAAGGCCGATTTCGACGTCCTCAGCTACGAAAATGTCGGCCATGGCGTGATGCTGGTGAACGGCGCGACCCAGGCCGCGGTGCCGAACGGGCCGTTGCTGGGCGGCATCGAATCCATCAGCATCCTGCTCGGCCTGATCCTGGACGTCCCGCCTTCGGTCAATACCGTCCTCAGCACCTTCACCAGCAACGATCCGTTGCGGGTCACGGGGGCCGAGGACATCACCATGACGGACCAGGACGACCTGGTCTGGCATGCGGATCTCTCCGCCGTCACCGGCGCGCTCAGCGGCTGGCCCAGCGGCGACGACTACCAGCACTACGGCGACCTGAAGCTGGGCGCCGGCAACGACGTCGCCTATGTGGAGAACCCGGCCTACCACGTCGCCGGCACCACGGTCGGTAACGAGGACCTCGAGCTTTCCCATCTCGGCACCTATGCGACGGCCAGCGAGGATCTGCGCCTCGTTATCCAGGGCGAGGATGGCGAGGACCGCCTCATCATCCGCGGCGGCACAGGCGCCATCATCTCCGGCGGCGAGGGCGAGGACTTCCTCTTCAACTCCTCCTTCAAGGGGCAGCTCTATGGCGGCCGCTTCGACGGGCTGACCGCGACCGGCGTACCGGATGGCGCGACCGACGTCTTCTGGTTCCACCCCGGCACCTTCATCATGGATGCGGGGAAGGAGGATATCCTCCAGATGTACGGGGTGCCGCTGACCGGCGGCACCAATTCCTTCTTCGGCTTCGAGTCCTATTCGAGCGACATCGCCCGCGACTGGCTGCTGCCCTTCGTCTGGTACGGCGCGACCCAAAGCGGCCAGCTCATCGTCTATTCCGAGCTGCACGCCGCGATGGCCGCGGCGGGCAGCACCAACGGCATCCTCGACGGCGCCATGATCGTCGAGAACTACACCTTCGGCGGCATCGAGGACCCGGTGCTCGGCATCCCCGAGCTCGGCGACCTCAACATGATCTTCCGCATCATCGGCAATGGCGGGCAGACGATCAGCGTCTTCAACAGCGTCTGGGGGCAGCTCGTCACCATCCTCGACGCCATCTACAATTTCGCCAAGCTGCTGCAGTGGAAGCTCCCCGAGGACCCGATCGTCCTCGACCTCGACGGCGACGGGCTGGAGACGACAAGCCCCGACCAGGGCGGCGTGCATTTCGACATCGACGTCGACGGCTTCGCCGAGCTGAACGGCTGGATCGGCGGCGATGACGGCTTCCTGGTCCGGGATCTCGACGGCGATGGGCTGATCCGCGACAGCCGCGAGCTCTTCGGCGGCCCGGGCATCTCCGGCTTCCAGATGCTGCGGGACCTCGACGACAATGGCGACCTGGCCATCTCCATCGCCGACGCCGTCTTCGGCAGCCTGCGCATCTGGCGCGACCGGGACCAGGATGGCGTCAGCGACGCCGGGGAGCTCTACACCCTCGACGCGCTGGGCATCGCCTCCATCGGCCTTGGTGCGACCGAACTGAACGTGGAGGCGCCGACCGGCACGCTGCTGCGCGAGCGCGCCGAGTTCACCCGCACCGACGGCACCACCGGCGCCGTCTTCGAGGCGGTCTTCGACAGCAACCCGCTCGACACGCGCTATGGCGGTGAGTTGGCCTTCGCCCCCTGGGTCGAGACCGACGCCGCGGGCGCCGCGACCATCGACATCCGCGGCTATGGCCGCCTGGCCGACCTGGCCGTGCACCGGTCCAACGATTTCCGCGTGGATGCGGTGGTGAAGGCCGCCGCCGCGGCGATGACGGAGCCCGACCTGCTGGCGATGCGCGAGGCCGCGCGGCCCGTGCTCGCCGCCTGGGCGGCCTCGCTCGATCAGACGCGGGAACTCACCCCGGTGCTGATGGACGGCGCCACGGTCCTCGACCACGCCGTCTATGTGGAGGACGCTCTCGGCGGCTACTGGACCCGCGCGAGCGGCGCCGCGGTGACGGATGCCGGCGGCGGCACGATCGCGCGCCCCGGGCTCGCGCAGGTGCTGGCTTCGGGCCCGGGCTGGGTGCTGGAGGAGATGTTCTCGCCCTCCTCCCGTGCCGCGGCCGTGACGCAGCGCGACGCCTACCACTACCTGACGCGGGTGGTCGACGGGCGGAGCGAGGTGCTGGACGTCGCGCTTGCGACGACCGATGCCGGCGGCACCTTCTGGACGCTGCTGAGCGGCGCCGCCGTCACCGGCCCCGGCGGCACGACGATCGATCGTCCCAGCCTGGCGCAGGTGCTGGCCGCGCCGCGGGCGGCCGGCACCGCCTGGAAGCAGGAGGCGCTGGGCCATGACGACTTCACCGGCCTGCCCTTCGACCGGGTCGCGGTCTACCTGCAGGACGGCATCGTCACCCAGTACAGCGTCTATGTGCAGGACGAGTTGGGCGGCTTCTTCGTCTGGTCGACCAATCTCGATCGCGCGCTGGAACTGCAGCACGTCCAGGGCCGCCCTGCCAGCTTCGGCCTGCGCAACTACGCCATCGATCTCGACACGCTGGACGAGGCGACCAGCACGGACGACAGCGCCTATCGCGCCGAGGTGATGACGGTCGACGAGTTCCGCTTCGCCTCGGAACTCTACGGTATCGCGTTCCAGCCGGAACTGCTGACCACCACGCGCGACCCGGTCACGGGCACGCTGCTCTACACCACGGGCGGCCTCGGCCTCGCGGAGGGCGAGGCGCCGACCAACTCGGACGGCAGCTATTTCAGCGTGGTCGAGCCCGCGGTCGGCTTCCTCGACGACATGATCGGCCAGTACGTGCACATGAGCCGCGCGGTGGCGCTGCGGCTGGCGATGCAGGGCGGGCTGGAGGATGTCTTCGACGGCATCGGCTACGACGTGGCGGCGGACGAATTCTTCCCCACCGCGGACCGCGAGATGGTGCCGATGCTGCGCGCCATCCTGGAAGGCGCGCCGCCCGATGCCACCGCCGCCCGCGACTACCTGACGCGGTGGGATGCGATCCTGGAGGTCTTCTACCCCGACTACCGCCCCAAGGCGGAGGAACGCCTGACCGAGGAGTTCCTGTTCCAGCAGATCGCCGCCGCCTACGAGCAAGTGCCCGGGCTGCCGCTCGACATCGTGACCATCGCCGAGCGCCTCGGCGTCGACGAGGAGCGGATCATCCTGCACGCGCCGGCGGACACGCTGGTCTCCGGCACCACGGGCGACGACCTCCTCTACGTGACCGGCGGCGACCAGCTGATCCGCGGCACCTATGGTAGCGACACCTACGTGCTGGGCGTCGGCTTCGGCAACGACACCATCCAGGACATCGAGGAGCCGCTGCAGCCGCGCAGCGCGGATTTCCTGCGCTTCACCCAGGTGGCCTCCACCGACGTCTTCGCCACGCGCCAGGGCCATGACCTGGTGATCGAGGTGGTCGGAACCGGCGACAGGGTCACCATCAAGGACCAGTTCAACGGCAAGTTCCCCGGCCTCTTCGGCGGCGACCTCTCGCCCGACACGGAGATGGTCACCATCAGCTTCGCCGACGGCGTGGTCTGGGACCAGATGGACATCGCCTTCGCGGTGAACCATCCGCTCGACAGCGACGACATCGTCATCGGCTCGCCCGCGATCGACGTGCTGCAGGGCGGCCGCGGCAACGACATCATGCGCGGCGGCCGCGATTCCGACGCCTACCTCTACAGCGCCGGCGACGGCGTCGACCGGATCGAGGATGACAACGACCAGATCCTGGTCAACCACTACGACATCGTGCAGTTCGGCGCCGGCCTCGCGGCGGACCACATGCGCCTGGTGCGTCTCGGCCTGTCCGACGATGTCACCTTCGTCTTCCTGGCCGATGACGGCACGGAAACGGGGGACCGGCTGACCGTCACCAACCAGTTCCAGAGCATCAACACCTGGGTCTTCGGCGTCCAGTGGCTCGACAGGATCGAGCGATTCGCCTTCATCGACGGGTCCTTCATGGACGAGGGCGCCGTCATGCGCCGAGCCGTCCAGGACGCCCGCACCGACGGCGCCGATGCGATCTTCGGCTTCCACTACGAGGATGCGCTGGACGGCGGCGCCGGCGACGACCTGCTCTCCGGCGGCGACCTGGACGACAGCTACGCCTTCGATCGTGGCTACGGGCATGACGTGATCGAGGACAACCTGGAGGACTTCCTCTCCTCCTCCTACGACATGCTGAGTTTCCTGACGGTCAACGCACCGGATGTCGATATCCTGCGCGAGGGCCGCTCCGCGACCGTGACCCTGCGCATCCGCGACACCGGCGAGACGGTGACCCTGCGCAACCAGTTCGACCTCACCTCCACCGTCCTCTTCGGCGACTACTACTTCGACAATGTCGACGAGATCCACTTCGCCGACGGCGCGATCTGGGACATGGACACGCTCGGCCGGCTCATCCTGACCCAGGCCATCACCGCCGGCGCCGACACGATCTGGGGATTCGACAAGCGCGATACGCTGGATGGCGGCGCCGGCGACGACCGGCTCGAGGGCGGGGTCTACGGCGACACCTACATCTGGTCCGCCGCCCGCGGCAGCGACACCATCTTCGACGGGTCCGAAGACCCGCTGCTCTCCCCGGGTTGGGACCGGCTGGAACTGCAGGGTGTCGCCTTCGACGACGTCATCATCGGCCGGCGACACGAGGACCTGGTCCTGACGCTGCGCGCCACCGGCGAGAGCATCACCCTGGAGCGCCAGTACAACCGCCTTGGCGGCCAGGAGAACGCGGTCGAGGAACTGGCCTTTGCCGACCAGGCCTTGCTCTACACGGACCTCAACCCGGAGGATGTCGATCTCGTCGGTACCGCCGGGGACGACACGCTCCTCGGCACGCATTTCGCCGAGCGCATCGATGGCCGCGGCGGCAACGACCTGCTGCAGGGGTCGAGCGACGGTGACACCTATCTGTTCGATGTCGGCTACGGCCAGGACGTGATCGTCGACCGGGTGGAGAATGCCGCCTGGACCGGCATCGACACGGTGCGCTTCGGCGACGATATCTCGCTGGCCAACATCGTCTTCTCGAAGGACGGGCTCGACCTCGTCGTCAGCATCGTGGACCGGGCCGATACGCTCCGCATCCGGGAGCAGTTCGACTCCGTCCACATGGGCGTCGAGCGCTTCGTCTTCGCCGACGGCACGACGCTCGACATCACCGATGTCGAGGAGCTGCTCGCCATCACCGGCGGCGGCCGCGGCGACGACGTCATCCAGGGCCTGCCGGACCGCTCCAATGTGCTGGACGGACGCCAGGGCGACGACCTGCTGATCGGCGGCGCCTTCGCCGACACCTATGCCTTCGATGCCGGCTATGGCCTCGACACCATCCGCGAATGGCCAGATGCGCAGGCGATTCCACCCGGCACTATCGACACGGTGGTCTTCGGCGAGCTCATCATCCCCGGCAGCCTGCGCGTGCGCCGCGATGGCACGGACCTGATCCTCTCGCCCGAGGGTGGCGCCGACGCGTTGCGGATCGAGGATGGTCTCACCGGCCGCAGCATCGAGCGCTTCCTCTTCGCCGACGGCACGGTCTGGACCACGGCCGAGATCCGCGCGCGCCTGCTGCAAGGTACGGATGGCGACGACGTTCTGATCGGCTTTGACGACAGTGCCGACGTCATGGCGGGCGGCCTCGGCTCCGACGAGCTCGAGGGCGCGCTCGGCGACGACAGCTACCACTGGAGCATCGGCGATGGCGACGACGCCATCCTCGATACCGGCGGCACGGACCGCATCGTCTTCGGCGAGCGCATCACCGCCGGCCAGCTCCGCTTCGACGCCGATGGCGATACGCTCGTCATCCGCTTCGCGGGCGCGGAGGGCTCGCTTGCCGTGCGCGACGCGCTCGGCCTCGGCGATACGGCGCACCGGATCGAGACGCTGCAATTCGCCGACGGATCCACTGCCGGGTTCGAGGAGATCCGCCAGGCGCTGATCTCCCGCTGGGTCAGCGACGGGGACGACGTCGTGACCGGCTTCGGCGACCGTGCGGACGTGCTGACGGGCGGTGGGGGCTACGACCTGCTGGTCGGCCTCGGCGGCGCGGACACCTACGAGCTCGATGCCGGGGATGGGCTCGACATCATCGAGGACCGTGGCAATTCCGGCGGCGACGCGATCCACGTACTCGGCTACGCCTCGACCGAGGCGACGGTGCGGCGCGTGCACCCGCAGCGCGCGGACGCGATCATCAGCTTCGGGACCGAGGGCGACGCCGTCATCATCCGCGAGGGGCTGGCTGAGGGCGCCGCCTCCGCGATCGAGCAGGTCCGCTTTGCCGAGGATGGCGTCACCTGGACCATCGCGGATCTGCGGGGGCGCGTGCTGGCCGACGCGCAGACGGCGGGTGACGATCTCGTGCTCGGCTTCACCGGCGCGGACCGGATCGAGGCCGGGCGTGGCGACGACGAGGTCGATGGTGGCTTCGGTGCCGACACCTACGTCTTCACCCGCGGCGATGGCCGCGACGTGCTGAACGATACCGGACCGCTCGCCGATATCGATGAGCTGCAGCTGCGTGGCTATGCCCCCGCGGACGTCACCATCCTGCGTCCCAATCCCGACCGTGGCGACCTGCTGCTGGTCTTCGCCGGCACGGATGACGAGATCCTGCTGCCTGGCCAGTACAATACCGGCGCCGGCCGCGGCGTGGAGCGGATCAGCTTCGGCGACGGCACGGTCTGGGACCGCACGACCCTGGTGCAGCGCCTCAGCGCGGGGGGGAGCGACGGGGGCGATACCCTCACCGGCAGCCCGGGCGGCGAGTTCGTCATCGGCAATGGCGGGGATGACCTGCTGTCCGGCGGCGATGGCGGCGACATTTATGCCTTCACCCGCGGCGATGGCGCGGACCGGATCCGGGATGCCGGCTTCGCCGGTATGGACGAGGTCCGCTTCCTCGGCTTCGCGCCGGAAGAACTGATCCTTCTGCGCGTGCCCGGTGCCACCACGGACCTCGTCATTCGCTTCTCGACGGCACCCGACGAAGTGCGGGTCGTCAATACCCTGGGCGGTGACCTCTCCGACCAGATCGAACGCTACAGCTTCGCGGACGGCACGGTCTGGACCGCGGATATGGTCCGCGTGCGCCTGCTGGCGGAGAATACGACTGGTGGTCGCGATTCGATCATCGGCTTCGCCACGGCGGATACGATCCGTGGCAGCACCGGCGACGACCTGCTGATCGGCGGCTACGGATCGGACACCTACCTCTACGCCGCCGGCGACGGGCGCGACACCATCGACGACAATGGCTTCGCCGAGGCCGATGTCCTCCGCATCACGGGCCACGCCGCGGCGGACCTGGTCGTGACCAGGGCAGCGTTCGACGCCGGGGCGTTGGAACTGCACTTCGTCGGCAGCACCGACAGCCTGCTGCTGATGGGCGCGTTCTCGGCCAACCTGGACGACCAGATCGAGGAGATCCAGTTCGAGGACGGTACGGTCCTGACGGCCGAGGCGCTGCGCGCCCGTGTGATCGCCCAGGGCACGACGGCAGGCGCGGACAGCCTGACCGGAAACAGCCTGCCCAATACCCTGCTCGGCGGCGCCGGCAACGACCTGCTCTCGGGCGGCGACGACGGGGACACCTACCTGTTCCATGCCGGCGATGGCCGCGACACCATCGACGACAACGGCTTCGCCGATACCGATGTGCTGCGCATCACCGGATACGGCGCGTCCGACCTGATCGTCACTCGTGCCGCGCTGGATGCCGGCGCCGTGGAGCTGCGGTTCGCCGGCAGCGCCGACGGCCTCGTGCTGATGGGCGTCTTCTCCGCCAACCTGGACGACCAGATCGAGGAGATCCGCTTCGACGACGGCACGGTCCTGACCGCGGAAGCGCTGCGCATCCGGATCCTGCAGCAGGAAACTTCGGCCGGGCCCGATTCGATCACCGGCAATACGCTGGACAATACTCTCGCGGGCGGTCTCGGCGATGATCTGCTGGTCGGCGGCGGCGGCAGCGACACCTACCTGTTCCATGCCGGTGACGGCCGCGACACCATCGACGACAACGGCTTCGCCGATACGGATGTGGTCCGCATCACCGGACATGCCGCGTCCGACCTGATTCTCCTGCGCGCACCCCTCGATGCCGGGGCGCTGGAATTGCGCTTCGTGGGCAGCAGCGACAGCCTGGTGCTGACGGGCGTGCTCTCGGCCAATTTCGACGACCAGATCGAGGAGATCCGCTTCGAGGACGGACCGCCGCACCACCATGTCCGCGGCCAGATGACCGCTGATGCGGACCACATCCGTATCGGCGAAGCCGTTGTCGTCGATGATGTCGCGGCCGTCGCCGGCGGTGAACAGGTAGGTATCGCTCTCCTCGCCACCCGAAAGCATGTCGTCGCCGGCGCCGCCCCGCAGCGTATCGCTGCCATGGGTGCCGTAGATGAACTGCCCCGTGACCGTATCCACCGTGAAGTTGGCCGAGACGCCG
>JAIYAI010000595.1 GCA_027489135.1 Acetobacteraceae bacterium | reverse complement strand
GAAATCGTCGGCGGTGAGGCTCGCTTTGGCGGTTGCCTCGAGCAGGATGCTGCCGCCGTCCGGAGTGGAAATCCGGGCACTGCCGCCAATCATGGTGGTTGCGGCAAGGGCCTCGGCAAAGCTATCGAAGCCGGGCCCGAAACCATGCAGCTCGATCACGTTGCTGTCGAGTTGCAAGCCGCGCACCGTATCGGCGCCATGGCCGGGTCCGAAGACAACGCGACCGCCGGCGGCGTGCACGCCGTGCACCGCTCCATCTACCCCGAAAAAATAGGTCTGCGCGCCGGCGCCGTCGAGGAAGAGATCGCCCTCAGCGTTACCCAGGAAGATGTCGAAGTCACGGATCGTGTTGGCGGGCGAGGCCCCTAGGCGCAGCGTTCCTGCGGCGACGTCAACAGTTACTCCGGTGCCGAAGACACCACTCAGGTCGAGCGTGTTGCCCCTACCGCTGCCTCCATCGAAGACATTCCCCGAGAAGTCCAGATGCCCAGCCAGAGCAATGCGTTCTGGATTACCGAACTCCTTTGCATCGATCGTCAAGGCGAGGAAGTTCGTGGGCCCATACGGCGGTCCGCCAGCATGGTTTCCAAGATCGATAACATTGTCAGTGATGCTGATGTGGAAGTCGCCAGGCGTACCGGAGGGTATGGCCCAGGTGTTGCCACGCTCCACGGTTGTGTTCAGGACAAGTTCGAAGAAGCCTGCAGCATAGGGAAGGCCGTCATCAGCATGCGGCCCGAGTTGGATCTGGTTCCCTGCGAAGGCGACGGTCGCGGCTGCCGCCGGACCGACGATGAGGCTGGAGGCGATGCCGCCTGTGGCGACGAGCGAAGCCTGGAAGCTCGATGCGTTCGTCGTCCCCGTGAGGGTGCTCATCACACCGTCAGTCGGCCCGTCGAAGACGTTCCCCACGACTTCGACATGCGCATCCCCGCCTGCCGCGCCAGCACCCGTGACAAAGTCCCTGCCTCCGTTGCCGCCCTGGGCGGTGAGGTAGAGCGTGATGTTTCGCGTGGTGGCGATGTCATTCCCATCGAACGCAGTAGTTGCGTCGCCGCCGTTGCCGGCGCCCCCGGTGCCGTCTGCGCCGAATCCGCCATAGGCGTCGATCGTGAAGCCGATGCTACCAACTAGTCCCATGCCGCCGATCGTATTGTCGTGGAAGGAAGCCGTCGCGTTTCCGCCGCCCAGTCCCGGGCCGCCAAAGAAAGCGGCCCCCCCGGTTTCGCCGATGGCGGTGATGCTGCTGCTCAGCACGTCTGCCGAACCCCCGGAATAGCTCATGCCGGTTGTCTCGTTCAGTGACGCGGCACCGGCCCCGAAGGCCTGGTTCGAGTCCGGCGCAACGATGCTCGTTGGTAGAACTGGTACCGGCGGAGCGGGCGTCGGCGCGACCGATAGCGAGAGGGCCTGCGTCGGGATGACCTTGCCGCTGGTCAGTGTGCCACTCACGCTGAGAGCCAGCGTCGGGTCGACCGCGTGGTCGAGCGCATTGCCGTGGGTCAGCACGATGCTGTTGCCACTCAACGCAAAACGCGGATCGGAGGCTCCGATTGCCGTGGAGTTGGCAGTAGCGAGAACCACCGAAGCCAGTGTCTCGCCTACCGGATCACGCAGCGAGAGCGTGCCGAGCGTGGCCCCCGGAGCCAGGTTGGGGACCTCCGCCGCAGCGGGCGCAAAACTGAACCCGGTCACGTCGGTGACATTGAAGCTCACCTTCTTAACCAGGCTGTTCCCGGCGCTGTCGGTGACCTGCACCTGCGCTGATGCCTTTCCCCGCTTCAATGCCTCGTAATCCAGCGCCGCGCCGGTGGCGAGACGAAGCTCGTTGCCGACGACGACGAAATTTCTGGAGAGCGAGACAAACGCGAAGGTCTCGCCCGCATCCGGGTCCTTCGCGCTCAGCCGGCCGATGGTCGCCCCGGCCGCATTCTCGACCACTGTCTGCTGCGCCAGCTTGATCTTGGTCGGCGGGCTGTTGGCCATCTGTGTCCCCTTCCGGTGCGGCGCCACGGGCGCCCTTGAAGTTTGCGGCTTCGAATCGTTACCCTCCCCCCGGCATGCCTCTCATCCCCCTTTTCGTGGATGCGGCGGTTGCTGTTTCGAGCGGCCCGGGCGAGGGCCGCCAGCCGGAGGGTCCATGGCCAGCCGCACGGACAGCCAAGAGCAGGTCGATCGAACGATCCTGCTGCTCTACGAGGCGGCGGCCGAGACCGGCTCGCAGGCATCGGCAGCCTGGGCCAGCGCCGGTGACGCCCTCCGGCGCCTCGTCGGCGCCGAGACCGGCTCCCTCTACCTCGGCGATCCGCGCGCCGGGCGTGTCGAGCAGATCTTCGCGAGCGCGCTGCCCCAAGCCTCCGTCGAGGCTCATGCCCGCCACTTCCACGCGCTCGATCCTTGGACCGTGCCGACGATGGCCCGGTCGGCGCGCATGCCCATGCGTGCCATCCTGGGGTCCGAGGTGATCGAGGATGCCGCCTACCGCCGCACCGAGTGGTATACCGACTTCGCCCGGGACCTCGGCCTGTTCCACCTTATCGGCACCATCGTGCCGCTGGGCGCGGAGGCGGGGGCCGCGCCGCTCGGGCTGCACAGGCCTGACGCGGCAGGACCTTTCTCCACCGACGACCGACGCCTGCTCGACCGGGTCCTACCGCATCTGCGCCAGGCGCTGAGGCTTCGGGTGCGGTTGGGCGGCCTGCCAAGGACCGAATCCGGCGTCGCTGCGCTGGAGGGGCTGCGGGACCCGGCGCTCGTGGTGGACGCGGATTTACACGTGCTGAGGGCCAATGCTGCGGCGGCTGCGATGGCGGCCCAGGGGGAGGGGATCCTGCTGCAGCGTAACGGCCATGCGGGGCTGATCCTGCGCGCAGAGGCGACAACGACCACGGCGGCGCTGGCGGCGGAAGTGGCGCGCTGTGCCCTGGGCGGAGGCGAAGGCAGCGCCCTGGCCCTGCCGCGGCAGGGGCGCGGACCCCTGGCGGCCCTGGTCTCACCGATTCCGGCCCGCTTCGCGGCGCCCGGACGCGAGCAGGCGCCGTTGGTCCTGATCCTGCTGCGCGATCCGAGCGGCATGGCGCTGCCCTCGGTGCAGGCCCTGGTCAGCCTCTTCGGGATGACCCGCGCAGAGGCTGCCGTCGCCCGCGCCCTGGCGGCGGGCGAGACCATGGAAGCCGTGGCGGCGGGGCGTGGCGTCGGGCCTGCCACGGTGCGCAGCCAGGCGCGCACGGCGTGCCAGAAGACGGGCGCGGCGACCCTGCGGGACCTGGCACGAATCCTGGCGACACTCGGCCGGGGATGACACCGGGGCCCTACCGGTACAGCGCCCGGATCTCCCCGTCGTAGTACGCGATGACGGCGCGGCGCTTGACCTTCATCGTCGGCGTCAGCAGCCCGTTCTCGACCGAGAAGGGCGTCTCCAGGGCGCGCCAGTGTCGGATGCGCTCGATGGTCGAGAGCTTGGCGTTCACACGCTTCACGGCGTCGCCCAGCTTGTCGGCCATGCCCTCGGCCGCGACCAGCAGGGCGGCGATGCCGGGTTCGCCCTCCCCGGCCACCACGGCCTGGGCGATCTCGGGCTCGGCCATCAGCAGACCCTCGATCTTGGCAGGGCTGACCATGTCGCCGCCGAGGGTCTTGATGAAATCCTTCTTGCGGTCGGTGATGAGGATACGCCCGTCCTCGATCCGCGCCACGTCGCCGGTGTGCAGCCAGGGCTCGCCGCCGGGCGGGTCGCCATCCGGCACGCGCAGCGCCTGGGCCGTGGCCTCGGCATTGCCCCAGTAGCCGTCCATCACCAGCGGACCCTGGATGAGCAATTCGCCATCCGCGGCGATGCGCGCCGTCACGCCGGGCAGGGGCTCGCCCACCGTGGTGCGGCGGTTGGCCCAGGGCAGGTTCACGCTGATCACCGGCCCCGCCTCGGACTGGCCGTAGCCCTGGATCAGCGGCAGGCCGAGGGCGATGAAGAAGCCCGAGAGGTCGGGGTCGAGCCGGGCGCCGCCCGAGACGAGCGCCACCAGCTTGCCGCCGAAGCGGGCGCGCACCTTGTCGCGGACCAGCCTGTCCAGCACCACGTCCTGCAGCCTTTCGAACAGCCCGAGCGGGGGCCCGTCGATCTTGCGCAGGCCCAACGCCAGGGCGCGTTCGAACAGCTTGCGCTTGAAGGGTTTTTCCTTTTCGAGCCCCGCTTCCATACGCGCCCGCAGCACCTCGAACAGGCGGGGCACGGCGGTGACGATGGCCGGGCCGAACTCCTGGAACTCGGCCGAGAGCCGCTCGGCGCCGCGGGAATAGACCACCTCCATGCCGAGGGAGGGCAGCAGGAAGCAGCCCACCGTGTGCTCATAGCTGTGGCTGAGCGGCAGGAAGGAGAGATAGACCGCGCCGTCGAGGTCGAGCTTCGAGAGCAGCGCCTGCGCCAGCCCGTCCCGGTTCGCCAGCATGGCCCGGTGCGGCAGCATCACCCCCTTGGGCGCGCCGCCGGTGCCGGAGGTGTAGATCAGGCAGGCGAGGCGGCCGGCGGGGATCTGCTCGATCTCCGCCAGCAGCAGCGGCAGGTCGCCCGGCGTGGCGGCGACCTCCGCCCAGGCGGCGAGGCGCAGGCCCGGCGGCACCGCCTCCGGCGCGCCGTCCAGGGTGACCAGCAGGTCGAGGCCCCCGGCCTGCGCCGCCCCGTCCAGCACCCGTTTCGCCAGGGCCGGGGTGGAGGCGATGGCGACCCGCGCGCCCGAGTCGCGCAGGATATGGGCGTGGTCCCCCGCCGTGTTGGTGGTGTAGGTCGGCACGCAGACCGCGCCGATCGCCATGATGGCGCAGTCGGCGACGTTCCATTCCGGCCGGCTCTCGCTGACCAGCAGCACCCGGTCCCCGGGCAGGACCCCGGCCTGCCGCAGCCAGGCCGCGGCGGCGGCGACGGCCAGGGCGAATTCCCCCCAGTGCAGGCGCTTCCAGGCACCGTCGCGATGGTAGCGCAGCATGGGCGCGGTCGGGCGCTGCCGGGCGATGTCGAGCAGCATGGCCGGGAGGTTCGGCCAGGGCGTGCCGGCCGGGATGCGGGGGAAGGGCGAGGTCACGCCTGCGACCCCGCCTGCGCGTCAAACTTGTGCGGCATCTCCCCCTCCGTCCCTCGACACGACGTGATGGCGGCTTTTCGCCGCCCCGCGATGGCATATATGCACTCCGTGAGCCCTGCAGAACCCATTCCGACCCCGCCCCGGTCCCGCGCTGGCGATGCCGCGCCTGGCCCCACCCACTCGCCCCTCGATGCGGGGGCGCCCGCCGGCGGTGCGCCGCTCCCGTCCTGGGACCTTTCGGACCTGTACAAGGCGCCGGACGACCCGGCGCTGAAGGCCGATCTCGACCGCGCCGACGCCGAGGCCCAGGCCTTCGCCGAGCGCTTCGCCACCCGGCTCGGCGGGCTGCACGGGGACGCGCTGGCCGCCGCCATCGCCGGCTACGAGGCGATCGAGGAGGTGCTGGGCCGGGCCATGAGCTACGCCCAGCTCATCTTCTCGGGCGACGCCCAGGATGCCGGGAATGGCCGCTTCTACCAGACCGTGCAGGAGCGGGTGACGGCGATCTCCTCGCACCTCGTCTTCTTCACGCTCGAGCTGAACCGGCTCGACGACAAGGCGCTTGAGGCGAAGCTGGCCGAGAGCCGCGCGCTGGCGCGCTGGCGGCCCTGGCTGCGCGACCTCCGCGTCTTCCGTCCGCACCAGCTTTCCGACGAGCTGGAGAAGCTGCTGCACGAGAAGGAGGTGACGGGGCGGTCGGCCTGGAACCGGCTCTTCGATGAGACCATCGCGGGCATGACCGTGACGGTGTCGGGGGAGGAGCAGACCGTCTCCGCCGCGCTGAACAAGCTGTCCGACCGGAACCGGGAGGTGCGCGCCGCCGCGGCGAAGGGCGTGTCGGAGGCCTTCGGGTCGCGCATCCGGCTCTTCTCCCTGATCACCAACGTCCTCGCCAAGGACAAGGAGATCCTGGACGGCTGGCGCAACTATCCGCGCCCGACCAGTTCGCGGAACCGCGCCAACATGGTCGAGGACGAGGTGGTGGACGCGCTGGTGACCGCGGTGCGCGAAAGCTACCCGCGGCTGTCGCACCGCTACTACGCGATGAAGGCGAAGTGGCTCGGTCTGCCGAAGCTGATGCACTGGGACCGCAACGCGCCGCTGCCGGACGAGGACGACAAGCCGATCGCCTGGCCCGATGCGGTGCAGCGGGTTCTGACCAGCTACGGTGCCTTCAGCCCGGAGCTGGCGGCCATCGGCAAGCGCTTCTTCGACAGCCCTTGGGTGGATGCGGCGCTGCGGCCGGGCAAGGCCAGCGGCGCGTTTGCGCACCCGACGGTGCCGAGCGCGCACCCGTACCTGCTGCTGAACTACCACGGCAAGTCGCGCGACGTGATGACGCTGGCGCATGAGCTGGGCCATGGCGTGCACCAGGTGCTGGCGGGGGAGCAGGGCTATCTCCTCTCCTCGACGCCGTTGACCCTGGCCGAGACCGCGAGCGTCTTCGGCGAGATGCTGACTTTCCGCGCCGTGCTGGACGCCGAGACCGATCCGCGCCGGCGCCGTGCCATGCTGGCGGGCAAGGTCGAGGACATGCTGAACACGGTGGTCCGCCAGATCGCCTTCTACCGCTTCGAGACGCTGCTGCATGACGAGCGCCGCAAGGGCGAGCTTTCGTCCGAGCGCATCGGCGAGATCTGGATGCAGGTGCAGACCGAGAGCCTGGGCCCGGCCTTCGACTTCACCCCGGACTACACCTGCTACTGGGCCTATATCCCGCACTTCGTGCACTCGCCCTTCTACGTCTACGCCTATGCCTTCGGGGACTGCCTGGTGAACGCGCTCTACGGCGTCTACCGCGACGGGGCGGTGCCGGATTTCGAGAAGAAGTACATCGACCTGCTGCGGGCCGGCGGGACGCTGCGGCACAAGGACCTGCTGGCGCCCTTCGGCCTCGATGCCTCCGACCCGGCCTTCTGGCGCAAGGGGCTCGACGTGATTTCCGGCTTCATCGACGAGATCGAGCGCACGGGATGAGCGGGGCCCCGTGGCAGGACCGCGCAGCATGAGCGGATCCGAAAAGAGCACCCTCTTCGGTGAGGTTCGCCGGATGGTGCGCACCTCCGGCGCCGTCGGCGGCATCGCCGCACGCGTCGCGGGGGAGCGCTTCCTGGGCCTCAAGACCGACAAGGGCGCGCATGCGGAGGACCTGAAGCAGCTGCTCGGCGGTCTGAAGGGGCCGCTGATGAAGGTGGCGCAGTTCCTGTCGACCGTGCCGGACGCGCTGCCCGAGGAATACGCGGCGCAGATGGCGACGCTGCAGTCCAACGCGCCGCCCATGGGCTGGCCCTTCGTGCGCCGGCGCATGCAGTCGGAACTCGGCCTGGACTGGGAGCGGAAATACGCGACCTTCGGGCGGGAAGCGGCGGCCGCCGCCTCGCTTGGCCAGGTGCATCGCGCGACGCTGCACGACGGGCGGGAGGTCGCCTGCAAGCTGCAATATCCGGACATGACCTCTGTCGTGGAGGCCGATCTCAAGCAGCTGCGCCTGGCGATGCAGCTCTACCGGCGGATGGACAGCGCCCTCGACAACGAGGAGGTCTTCCACGAGCTCCGCGACCGGCTGCGCGAGGAGCTGGATTACGAACGCGAGGCGTCGCAGCAGAAGCTCTACGGCATCATGCTGCGCGACGTGCCCGGCGTCTCCGTGCCGGAGCCCATCGCCAGCCACACGACGAAGCGCCTGCTGACGATGACCTGGCTGGAAGGCGAGGGCATCCTGAAGTGGCTGGAGACGAAGCCGCCGCTGGAGCAGCGCAACGCCGTTGCCGCGGCATTGTTCCGCGCCTGGTACGTGCCTTTCTATCGCTACGGCGTCATCCATGGCGACCCGCATCTGGGCAACTATCAGGTCAACCCGGCGCGGGACGGGATCAACCTGCTCGACTTCGGCACGATCCGCGTCTTCCCGCCGCCCTTCGTCGGCGCGGTGATCCTGCTCTACGAGGCGGTGCGCGACGGCGACGACGACAAGGCGCATGCGGCCTACGAGTTCTGGGGCTTTCGCAACCTCTCCCGCGCCACCATGCAGGTGCTGAACGAGTGGGCGAAATTCCTCTACCAACCGCTGATCGAGGACCGGGTGCGCCCGATCCAGGACAGCGACGACCCCGCCTATGGCCGCAAGGTCGCGCAGAAGGTGCACCAGGGGCTGAAGGAGACGGGGGGCGTGCGCGTGCCGCGGGAATTCCCGCTGATGGACCGCGCGGCGGTGGGCCTGGGCAGCGTCTTCTTGCGCCTTGGCGCCGAGGTGAACTGGCACAGCCTGTTCCGCGACCTTGTCGCCGACTTCTCGGAACAGGGCCTGGCGGAGCGGCAGCGGACGGCGCTGGACCAGGCGGGGGTGCCGCCGACGCCGGCGTGAGCTAGGCTCGCGCCATGGCCCATGCCCTGTCCCCGGCCGAGGAGGCGTTGCTGCGCGACTTCGTCACGCGGCTCCTCGTGGCCGCGCCGGATGGGGCCATCGCCGCGATCCGGGTCTTCGGCAGCCGGGCCCGGGGCGAATCGCACGAGCGGTCCGACCTGGATGTTGCCGTCGAACTGACCGGCGCCGCCGACCCGCGGCAACTGCGCGACCTGACCGCCGATGCGGCCTTCGACGCGGCAGAGGCGCGCGATGCGCACGAACTCGGTCTCGCCGCCGTGGTGCTGCCGCCCGCGCCCCGCACCGGGCTGCGCGCCGCCATTGACCGCGACGGCATCGACCTCTGGCGGCCGGAATGGTGAAGCCTGGCACGCCCGCGGAGCATGCGCTGAAGGCCGCCGGCTTCCTTCGCGCAGCTCGTCTGCTGCTTGACGGCGGGCTCGCCGAGCGTGCGACGGCCGAGGCCTACTACGCCGCCTTCCATGTCACGCAGGCGCTGCTGGCGACGGCGGGACTGGCCGCCGAGACCCATTCCGGCGTGCATACGCTGCTCGCCCGGCATTTCGTGAAGGACGGGCCGCTGCCGCCGGGGCTGCCGCGCACCCTCTCGCACCTGATGGCGGACCGGCTGCTGGCCGATTACGGGGTGGACCGACAGATCGATGCGGCCGGCGGACGCGACGCGGCCCGCGACGCGGTCGGCATCATTCGGGCAATCCTGCCGGTGCTGCAGGAGCGTGCGCCGGAGGCCGGCAACGCGGTCGCCACTGTCTATGCGGAGGTCGAGGCTCTTGCCGCCGCCGCCTGACCCTTGCCCCGTCAGCAACACTTGGCTTCCCGTCGCACATCCGACCCTTGCCAGAGGGTCCCTCCATCAGCATGTTGCGCCCGCGACGAGGGACCCTACCGAATGCGGCTTTCTGTCCTAAAAGAGCGACGTCCGTCTGAGACGCGCGTGGCGGCTACCCCAGAGACGGTGAAGAAATTCCTCGGACTCGGCGTGACCTCGGTCGCGGTCGAGACCGGGGCAGGCCTCTCCGCCGGTATTCCGGATGCCGAGTACCAGGCCGCGGGCGCGACGATCGCGCCGGATGCGGCGTCGGCGCTCGCCGGGGCCAACATCGTGCTGAAGGTGCGCGCGCCGCTCGAGGACGAGCTGGCCGCGATTCCCACGGGCGCGCTGCTGATCGGCGAACTCCGGGCCGATGTGGCCGCGGCCGGCGCCTATGCCGCCAAGGGGATCGAGGCCTGTGCCATGGAACTCGCGCCGCGCATCACCCGCGCGCAGTCCATGGACATCCTCTCCTCCCAGGCGAACCTCGCCGGCTATCGCGCCGTGATCGAGGCGGCCGCGGCCTTCGACCGCGGCTTCCCGATGCTGATGACCGCGGCCGGCACCGTGCCCGCCGCCAACGTCTTCATCATGGGCGCCGGCGTTGCGGGGCTGCAG
>JAIYAI010000209.1 GCA_027489135.1 Acetobacteraceae bacterium | reverse complement strand
GCAGCGCTCCGCGCCGAACAGCGCGATCGTCGTGTCGATCCAGGGCTTCCAGGCCGCTGCCAGCATGTCGGAGGACGGGGGCTCGTCCGCCAGTTCGAAGTCGAAGCCGTTGATGCGCATGCCGAGGCCGCCGAGCTTCACATAGACGTTCGGGCAGGTCGCAAGCTCCGTCATCTTCGCCTTCCAGTCCGCGAAGACCGCGTCCCGCTTGCCGGCATAGCCGCGGATGCCGAGCGGGCCGCCCACGTGATCGAGCACGACCCGCGTCTCCGGGAAGGCGCGCGCCAGGCCCGTCAGCCAGTGGATCTGCGGGTGATACAGCCAGGCGTCGAAGGTCAGGCCCCGCTTGCCGAGTTCCTGGAAGCCGGAGCGGAAGTCGTGGCTCGCCAGCATGTCCTCGGCCGGCTGGTAGGCCGGGTTCATGATGACCGGGTCGGGGTCCCAGGCGGAGATGTGGCGGATTCCCCTGAACCGCCCCCCGCCGGCGCGGATATGCGCGTCCAGCACCTCGCCGGCCTGGTGGCCGATCCGCAGGTCGACATGGCCGACGATGCCGGCGCAGACCTCGGTCTTCCCGTAGCCGCCGGAGGCGCTCATCGCCGCGACGCCGTTGACGAACTCGGTCTCGCCGACCGGCTTGAAGGCTTCCGGGCCGCTGGCGCGGTGCATGGCGCGGCACTGCACGAAGACGGTGCCGACGATGTTGTGGCCCTGGTTGGTGTCGGCCAGCAGGTCGTCCAGCAGGTAGCGCCAGTCCGGCCGGTCCCAGAGGTGATGATGCGGGTCGATGATCGGCAGGTCCGGCTCCAGTGCCGGCTCCGTCCGGCGGGCGAGCCAGGCGTCGCGGACCGGGATGTAGTGGGCGTGGCGCTGCGTGTCGCTCATGCTGTCGCTTCCTTCCCTCGTGTGCGGTCAGGATAGGCCCCTGGCAGTCCGCGCCAAGGGGCGCCGTGGCTACCCTTCCAGCAGCCGCGCCACCATCGCCTCGCACTCCGCCACGACGGGGCTCTGGAACCAGCGCTGCGCATTGGCCTCCGGATCCCCGGAATAGAGCCGCTCGTAGAGCCCGGCGCGGGAGCCGAACTCCGTCCCCGTCAGGTCCCAGGCCAGCTTCATCAGCTTCAGGCGCTGCTCGGCGGTCGTGTTCGGCCCGATCAGCCAGCGATCCATCAGCGCCCCGATCTCCGGGTTGGCGTAGTCCGCTTCGGTCATCGCCAGCACGCCCGATCCCGCGGCCATGCGCAGCACGTCGGCAGCCTTGGTGTTGGCGTGCGGGAAGAAGAAGTTCACCGCCGCGCCGGCCGCGTTCCCGAACGCCTCCGGCCCGGTCAGCCCGTCCCCCCGCGGCATCGGGCGGCCCGCGGCCAGCGCCTCCACCCGCGCCCGACAGTCCGAGATGGCGGCGGTGCGGATGCCGTCGGCGACGCCGACAAATGCGGCGAGTTCGCCGATCGCGGCCTGGAAACGCGGCGTCCTGTCCCGGCCATTGGCCCGCGCGATGGCGGTGGCCAGGCCGGTCAGAAAGCGCAGCTTGATCATGCCGCGCGTGCAGGCCTGGATGGCGGTGTAGCCAGGCCGCGCGCCGAGCAGCCCGTTATGCGCCGCCATGTCGCCATCGACGATCATCCAGTCATGCGGGATGGTGACGCGGTCGAAGATCAGGATCGCGTCGCCTTCGTCGAAGCGGCTGCTGAGGGGGCGGTCGAAGCGGCTCTCGCCGTGGTGGAAGCTTTCGCGGCCGAGGATAGTGAGGCCGGGCGCGTTCATGGCGACGAGGAAGGCGAGGGCGAAGCGTTCCTCGCCGGGCTTCCGGGGATAGTAGGGGCCGACGTAGCAGACGTTCGACACCGGGGCGAGCGTCGAGAGCATGCGGCAGCCGCTGACCACCACGCCCTCGCGCGTGCGCTCCACCACATGCACGGCCTCGGCCGGGGCGGCGAGGGTGGAGCGATCGGATTGCGGGTCGATCAGCGCGTGGGTCACCTGCAAATCGCCCTCGCGGCAGACCTCCACCACATGCTGCGCCCGGGCGGCGGCCTCGTCCTTCCCCAGCAGCCGCAGGCCCGCGGCGAGGTCCATCAGGAAGCCCGACATGAAGTCGGTCAGCCGGCCCATCAGCCCGTAGGTGCGCAGCGCCCGCAGGTGGAAGCAGCCGGCGAGCGTCTGGAATTCGGCCTCGGTCCGCGCCGCGATGTAGGTGTTGCTGACCAAGTCGCCGGTGGTGGGCGAGCGATGCGTCAGGATGTCGCGCAGCGCTGGGTCGAACTGCGCGTCGTGCAGTGCCGCGATGGTGTCGATCACGCCGCGCATGGGCGCATAGGCGGTGACGTCCGGGACCTGCCGCCCGTCGATGAAGAGCCGCCGGTCGTCGCGCAGCGAGGCGACATAGTCCAGCCCCGTCCTGATGCCCATCGCGCCCTCCCACTGGCCGGCAGGATGGCACGCGATCGTCGCCGGGCGCCATGGACCCCGCGCGGCGCCGGCGCCTATCCTTCCCGCCAACCGAACAGGAGGGACGCGATGCTGCCGCTCGAAGGGGTGCGGGTGATCGAGGTGGGGCAGGCCCTGGCCGGGCCGCTCGCCGGCGCGGTCATGGCCGACATGGGCGCCGACGTGATCAAGATCGAGAAGCCCGATGGCGGCGACGATGCGCGCATCTGGGGCCCTCCCTTCGGGCCGGATGGCGAGACCTCGCTCTATTTCTATGGACAGAACCGCAACAAGCGCAGCGTGACGCTCGACCTCAAGGCGCCCGCGGATGTCGAGGCGCTGCACAAACTGTGTTCCTCGGCCGACATCCTGCTGCAGAACCTGCGCCCCGGCGTGGTGGACGAACTCGGCATCGGGCCGGCGGCGATGCGGGCGCGGCACCCGCGGCTGGTCTACTGCTCGATCTGGGCCTTCGGCTCGGTCGGCCCCATGAACATGAAGCCTGGCTTCGACCCGCTGCTGCAGGCCTATGGCGGGATGATGAGCGTGACGGGCCGGCCCGAGGACCCGCCCACCTTCTGCGGCGCCTCGATCAACGACAAGGCGACGGGGATGTTCACCGTGATCGGTGCGCTGGCCGCCCTGCGCAAGCGCGATCTGACGGGGCAGGGGAGCGTGGTCGACACCTCGCTCTTCGAGACGGCGGTGCACTGGGTCGAGGGGCAGGTGAACAACCATATCGCCACCGGCGAGGTGCCGAAGCGCCACGGCACCGGGGGCGCGGTGATCGTGCCCTACCAGGTTTTCGACACGGCGGACCGGCCGCTGTGCCTCGCCGCCGGCAACGATCGGCTCTGGGCGCGCTGCGCGAAGGTGCTGGGCCATCCCGAATGGGCCGAGGACCCGCGCTTCGCCAAGAGCCGCTCCCGCGTGACCAACAAGGCGACGCTGCTGCCGCTGATCGCTGAGGTCCTGCGGACCAAGCCCCGCGCCCATTGGGTGGAGGCCCTTGAGGCGGCGGGGGTGCCCTGCAGCCCGGTCAACGACATCGGGGAACTCGTCGCCAGCGAGCAGTTCGCAGCCATGGACATGACCCAGGTGCTGCCGAACAGCGGCGTTCGGGTGGTCGGCCTGCCGATCAGCTTCGACGGCCAGCGGCCCCGCTCCGCGCGAGGCGCCCCGGCGGCGGGCGAGCATACGGCGGAGGTGCTGGGCCGGCGCTGAGCGGGGGCGGGGAGGGGGGCACCCGCGCCCCTTCCGCAGCCCCAAAACGAAAAAGACACCGAGCCGACGCTCGATGCCTTGACGATTCCAGGTGCCGTATTAAGTGTGCGGTGCAGCATCGTGGTTGATCCCACGACCGCTGTTTTCTTGGACGTTTCCTCCCTAAACTCGGCGGTGCCGCAAGGCACCGCCCTTTTTTTGCCCTGATCGGGAGGATCATCGGGCGAGCGGACGGTCTCATGTTTCCTGGGGGCCGTCAACTGGGTACGGAAGTTGCGGAAAATCGCTCCCGACGATGCGTCTGTTGCTTAAGCGTTAGCCGAGAAGCGCCCGATTTCCGCCACATAGCGGCCCGGCCTGCCATCCGACGCAAGGTCACCAAACGGTTCCATTTTCATTTCAAATTGCAATCAATCTCGCGAATTGTCGCTTTTCCGGCCCAGCGCGCCGAGCAGATGCAACGCAAGCTCCCGCCGATGCGGCGCGCCGCGGTGCTCGAAGAGGTAGATCCCCTGCGAGGTCCCCAGCATAGGCCTCCCCTCCGCCACGGGAATCGAGAGCTGCACCTGGGTCAGGGCGGCGCGGATATGGGCCGGCATGTCGTCCGGCCCCTCCGCCCAGTGCCGGTAGCGCTCCGCCCCGCCATCCGGCGCCAGTGCCGCGAAGAAGTCCGCGAGGTCCGCCAGCACGTCCGGATCGGCATTCTCCTGCACCAGTAGGGAAGCGGAGGTGTGCCGGCACCAGATCGTCAGCAGCCCCTCCGTGATGCCCTGCGCCGCGACCCAGCGGCCGATCGGCCCGGTCACGGGGTGCAGCCCGCGCCCGGGCGTCTCCACCACCAGCCTGTGGCTGCGCTGCACGAGATCCGTCATCGCGCCCTCCCTCGCCAAACCCCGATGCCGGGCGCAGTCTGCCGCGGCGGCACCTCGGGAGGAACGCATGGACCTGCTGCTGATCGCCGATGACGGCACCGATGCCGCCGCGCCGGCCCGCCGGGAGGCGGCGCGGGAGCGGCACGTCGCCAACATCCGTGCGAATGCCGCGGCCGGGCGGCTGGTGATGTCCGGCCCCCGCATGCGGGCCGATGGATCCACCGCCGGGTCGCTGCAGGTCTTCCGCCTGCCCGACCACGCGGCGATGGAGGCCTATCTCGCCACCGAGCCCTTCGCGCGGGAGGGGGTCTGGACCGGCTGGCAGGTGCTCGACGTCCGCATCGCGCCCTCGGCCTGGTGGCCTCAGCCGGGTCGCCCGGGCGGTGAGGCCGGGCCGGTGCACGCCTTCGCCGTGATCGCCCGCGACGGCGATGGTGGCCTCGCCCGGCGCATGGCCGTCCGGCCCCGGCATTTCGAGCGCCTGGCAGGCGAGGTCGCGGCCGGGCGCGCCCGCATCGGCGGCGCCATCCTGGATGGGCCGGAGGGAATGATGGTCGGGTCCTTCATGGCCCTCGCCCTGCCCGACGAGGCGGCGGTGCAGGTCTGGCTGGCCGAGGAACCCTACGTGACGGAGGGCGTCTGGCAGGACATCCGCATCGAGCGCTGGCGCATAGGCGCCCAGCCCTACCACGCGCTCCCCGGCCCCTTGGCGGGAACCGCCTGATGCCCCGCCTGATCGACTACGTCGAGGCCGGGCCCGAGGTCCGCGCGGTCTTCGACGAGATCAAGGCGGCGCGCGGCGTCGCCGACGTGAACAATTTCTGGAAGGCGCTGGCGGTCGATCCCGCGACGCTGCGCCGCACCTGGGAGAGCCTGCGCCAGGTCATGGCGCCCGGTGCGCTCGACCCGCTGGTGAAGGAGATGCTCTACCTCGCGGCCTCGATGGCCGCGGGCTGCGCCTATTGCAGCGCGAGCCACGCGGCGGCGGCGCGGGCCAAGGGCATGACCGACGTGCAGTATGGCGAGCTGTTGGCCATCATCGGCATGGCGGCGGAGACCAACCGCCTGGCAGAGGCGCTGCGGGTGCCGGTGGACGCGGCGTTCGACTAGAGCGTTTCCGTCCTGACTGGAATCGCGGGGGCTTCCGAAACGGGTTGGGAGTGTGATTCATATGGCTCCGGCTGAGATGGAGCCGGAGCATGAGCGTGCGGCGTGGTAAGCCTTATGGCCAGGAGATGCGGGATCGTGTCTTCCGGCTCTCGGACGGCGGCTTGGGGGTGACGGCGACGGCCGAACGGCTGCAGGTTTCGATTTCCTATGTCTCCAAAGTGCTGAG